>NC_019814.1:600000-820037 GCF_000319245.1 Candidatus Kinetoplastibacterium blastocrithidii (ex Strigomonas culicis)
TAAAATAATTAGGAAATGTCTTATTAACACAAGAAGGGTCTATGATCTTAACATTTGTATTACCAAAAGTAGCCAATGAGAAACACATAGCCATACGATGGTCATCCCACGTATCAATACTAACCTCTTCTGGCCATTTAGATATATCTATAGGATCTATAGATATCCAATCTTCACCAGATTCCACTTTAACACCGAACTTACTTAGTTCTGTATGCATAGCATGAATACGATCTGTCTCTTTTACTCTCCAACTACCTATATTCCTCAAATAACATTTACCATCGGCATACAAAGCTAATACAGCCGCAGTCATAGCAGCATCTGGAATCATGTTGAAATCGATATCAAATGATTTTAACTTTTCCCCAGAAGAGACATTAATACCAGATGATTCTATATAGCTATCATGGAATTTAATATCAGCCCCCATATCTACTAATACCTTAGAAAAATCTATGTCACCTTGTATGCTATTACACCCAACCCCATTAACTCGAACAGGTCCTCCTCCTATAGCACCAAGAGCAAGAAAATATGAAGCAGATGATGCATCTCCTTCCACAAGAATCTTGCCGGGGCTTTTGTATCTAGATAATTTATCTACAACAAACCTATTAGAATCATTATTGCTAACATTAACACCGAATCTACGCATAAGGCTCAAAGTTATATCTATATAAGGCTTAGATATTAATTGGCCTATAATATCTATAATCAATGGACTATTAATCTTATTAACTAAAATAGGAGAAGCAATTAATAAAGCAGTTAAAAATTGACTAGAAATAGAGCCATTAATATGTACATGATTTAGACCATTATGAATAAATGGATCTATTTCTAAAGGAGGATAACCTTTTTTACCAAGATATTTTATATTGCATCCTAAACTAGTAAGAGCATCTATCAAGTCAGCTATAGGACGTTCATGCATTCTAGGTATACCAGAAAGAATATAATGCCCACTCATAAAGGATAAGGCTGCAACTATGGGGCGAAAAGCAGTACCAGCATTCCCTAGAAATAGATTATCACATTTATCATTGAAATGATCTACACCAGTAACCTCTATGCAATCTTGAGATTTGCTTGATATTTTGATACCTAGTTTCCTCAAAGAGTCTATCATAACTCTTGTGTCATCAGAGTCTAACAACCCTTTAATTTCTGTAACACAATTAGGAGAAAGCGCAGATATCAATAATACGCGATTTGAAATGCTTTTTGATCCAGGTAGAATTACATCACCTTTAGCGCTACAGCATCTATTTAAATGCAAACAAGGCTTCAAATTTTTACTCATGAAAATTATCCTTACTCCAACTACGACGAGCTCCCGCTGCTTTTTCTAATATAAATCTTAGAGAAGTCCTATCATCATAATCGATAGCTTTCTCAGCCTGATTTATAATATTGCGCACCTCAAATAATTCTTCTTTAATAAATTTCTTATTCGAGAAAAAAATATCTAGCCACATTTCAACTGAACCAGCAGAAATACGGGTAAAATCTCTAAAACCACTACCTGCTAATTTTAGACGCAAATCTGAATCCTCAGAACTAGCCACTTGTGCCATGTACATCACAGACAGAAAATGAGGAATATGACTAATTGATGCTAGCAAATGATCATGATTCTTTGCACTCATAAAAATAACATTCGAGCCGCATAATTTCCAAGCATGAGAGATTAACTCAATGTCTTTATTAGAATTATTATCCAAAGGGGTAAGAATGGTATTCTGACCTCTAAACAAATTATCTGAGGCCGCATCAGGACCACTTTTCTCCAATCCAGCAATAGGATGACCTGGAATAAACTGACTAACCTTCTCTCCTAAAATAGAAGTAGCTATGTTTATAACTTCTAATTTAGTACTGCCAACATCAGTTATTATAGTATTATCACCTAAAAAAGGTTTGATGGATTTTAGTAAATCAGACAAAAAACCAACAGGGGTAGATAATAAAATTAAATCTGATTTTTTTGTGGCCTCATCTATAGTCATAAAGTCATCAATTATTCCTAAATCGCACGCTCTCATTAATGAATTTTTATTTCGACCAACACCTATAATATTCTTTACAAAGCCAGCTTTTCTAACAGCTAAAGCAAAAGAACCACCTATAAGGCCAACTCCAACTATAGTCACAGTAGATAAAGAATCTAAGCGACGTAATAGCTTGCTACAATTATTAGGCTCTCTCATGACTATCTAATAATCTCTCTCAGGGATTTAATGAAGAAATCATTCTCGCTAGGCAATCCAATTGTTACTCGCAACCATTCTGATAAATTATATGAATCTACTGGACGAACAATCACACCAAGTTTCAATAATTTATAATTAATAGATTTAGCATCACCTACACGTACAAGAATAAAATTTCCATAACTTGTAACATATTCTAAATCTAAATTTTCAAATGCCTTGTATAGTTTTTTCTTTTCTATATTATTCAATAAACGACTTTTCTCAAGGAACTCATCATCCTCTAATGCTGTAATGGCAGCAATCTGAGCTAATGAATTAACATTAAATGGCTGTCTTATTCTATTTAAAAAACCAATAATATCTTTATCTGCTATAGCAAATCCAACTCTGAGACCTGCAAGACCATAAGCTTTAGAAAAAGTGCGGCATATTATTAAGTTTGGATAAAGATCTATCAATTCAAAGCTATTAAAACAAAGATTATCATCAATATACTCACTGTATGCTTCATCTAAAATAACTAAAACACTTTTACCATATTTTTTCCAAACATTATCCAAGAAGTTTATAATTATCTCACTATTAACAAATGTTCCTGTCGGGTTATTAGGATTAGCAATAAAAATTAATCTAGTATCAGGCTCTATAGAATAAAACATGGCTTCTAGATTGTTACCATAATTCAATGATGGAACAACGATATGTCTAGCACCCCTAGCTTGCGTAGCTAGCTTATATACAGCAAAAGAATATTCCGAATAAATAGCAGACGATGATCTATCTAAAAATGTCATGGATATCATCTCTAATATATCATTGGATCCATTACCTAAAATAAGACATTCCATAGGAACATTATATTTCTCTGATAAGCTAACCTTCAAATTAAAAGCATTTGCATCAGGATAGCGAGAAACTACACTAACATATTTTTCGATAGCCTTTTTCACTTTTTCAGACATGCCTAAAGGGTTCTCATTTGAGGCTAGCTTTATGATATCTTTGACATTTATATTAAATTCACGCGCTAACTCTTCTATGGGTTTACCAGCTTGATACGGCAATATCTTCTTGATGTAATTAGGTATGTATAATGATTTATTACTATCCATGTTAATACTCACTGTGCAGGATAAGATCCCAGTAATTTAAAAAATGCAACACTTGACTTTAACTTTTCTAGGGCCTTAAATACATTAGGCTCATCTTTATGGCCCAATACATCTATATAAAAATAATACTCCCACTGACCTGTACGAGCAGGTCTTGACTCAAAACGAGTCATAGAAACACAATTAGAAGCAAATGGTTCTATCATCTCATAAACAGCACATGCTCTATTCGGCACTGAAAGAATAAGACTAGTCTTGTCCCTAGAGCTTGGTAACGGTTCAATATTACCTAATGATACGAAACGAGTACGGTTATTAGCATCATCTTGTATTCTAGAAGAAACTATAGATAACCCCCATGCTTTAGATGCAGCTTCGCCTGCTATAGCTGCAATTTTATGATCTTTGGATGCTATGCTGGCAGCTTCAGAATTGCTGGAGGCTGCCACCCTAAGCAATCCAGGATGGTTTTTATTTAACCACATCTGACACTGTGCTAATGCTTGAGGATGAGCCATAATTCTTTCAATGCCATCCATATTGCCATTTTTAGTTAATAAAAAATGATTTATGATAAGAGATCGCTCTCCCATGATTTTTAAATTTGTATTGAGCAATAAATCCAAACTTCTATTTACAGCTCCCTCAATAGAATTTTCTATAGGAATCATACCAGCATCAGAACTTCCTGTTTCAATGGCATGCACAACATCATCAAATGATGAACAAGGTAAAACATCTATAGTATGCCCAAAATGCTCGAAAACAGCTTGCTCAGAAAATGATCCTTTAGGACCGAGGTAGGATACAGTCATTTGTTTTTCTAAATTGCGGCATGCTGACATAATCTCAACCCATACAGGCTCTATAGATTTATTTGGGAACGGACCCTTATTATTTTTTTTCAGCTTATCTATTACCTGAGACTCTCTCTCCGGTCTCAAAACAGGACTCTCAATATGCGCGCAGTGCTTAATTTTACCTATTTCCACTACAACATTAGATCTTTTATTAAGTAAATCTAATATCTGCTCATCTAGCTCATCTATCTTGTCTCTTAACGGAACCAGTCTCGACAATAATAAATTATCCATAATAACGCTCGAAATCTCTCATATAATTAATTAAAGCATTTATACCATCAATAGGCATAGCATTATACATGGATGCACGTAAACCACCCATGCTTCTATGTCCTTTTATATTTATAATTCCACTACTTTCAGCTTTTTCTACAAAAATATCAGTAAGAAAATCATTTTTTAAAAAAAATGGTATATTAACCCTAGAACGCACACTTGAATGTATTGTATTAGTATAAAAAGATGTTGAATCTATAAAATCATAGAACATTCGTGATTTTTCCAAATTATTAGACTCCATTCTTTTTATTCCACCATTACTTTTCAACCATTTAAATACTAATCCAGAAACATAAATGGCAAATACAGGTGGTGTATTATATCGAGATTCTGAATTAACTACATTCTTATAGTCAAATACTGAAGGACATATATTTAATGACATACCGATTAGATCTTTCCTTACTATGAAAATAGTAACACCCGATATGCCTGCATTTTTCTGAGCACATGAAAACACCACGCCTGTACAGTTTATATCTAGTTCTCTTGTTAAAAAATTTGAAGATACATCAGCAACTAAAACCGCATTACCATCTATAGAATTTACAAGACCATTCCAATCTACGAACTCCACTCCATTTATAGTTTCATTACTGCAAAATTGTAAATATGAAGAACAAGCTCTAGTTTTTATAGATTCAATTTTTGGAAACCATGTATAAGGATTACAGTCCTGATAATCTATTTTCATAGCATAGTTGCTACTAGCAACTATCGAGGCATCACCGTACTTACATGCCTCAATATATGATTTTGATGACCAATATCCTGAAACAATAAAATCAGCCATATTAATGCCATTTCTACCAATTATATTCATCGGAATAATTGCATTAGCCCCTTGACCTCCACCTTGCATAAATAATATACAATAGTCAGAAGATAACCCTAACAATTCACGTAAATCACTTTCTGCTTCATTATATATGATTTCAAAATACTTGCTACGATGACTAATATCAAATACAGATACTCCGGTAGAGTTCCAATCTAATATATCAAAAGACATTTGATGTATTACATCATATGGCAACATTGAAGGACCAGAAGAAAAATTCCACAAACGCGAAATACCCCCTTGACGATTTACTATATAGATATAACTATAAACCTAGTTTACTGTAGGCTCATCTATAACATCAGACTCAACAACACGACGAACACCAGACAGAAGACTACCATCAACATTCATTAACCTTACACCTTGAGTTACACGACCCATTTGTCTAATTTCTGATACTCTCGTCCTTACTAATACCCCGCCATTAGTTATAAGCATAATTTCATCATCAGGTTTTACCAAAATGGCACCAACCATCTTACCATTACGAGCACTTGTTTGTATCGAAATCATACCTTTTGCTCCTCTATTATGACGGGTATATTCTTTAATAGATGTGCGCTTACCAAATCCGTTTTCTGTAGCAACAAGCACGCTCTTGTCTTCATCATTTGCCACCAAAAGAGATATTACCCTATGTTTAGAATCCATATTGATTCCACGTACACCACGTGAATTGCGACCCATAGAGCGAACGTCATTTTCATAAAAACGCACGGCCTTACCTGAATCAGAAAATAACATGACATCATGTTTGCCATCAGTTAATTCAGCGCCTATTAAATAATCACCGTCACCAAGAACTACTGCTATAATTCCACTTCTTCTAGGATTTGAAAAATCAGATAATGGAGTTTTCTTAACAATACCCTTAGCAGTTGCCATAAAAATATATAAATCGTCAGTAAATTCTCTCACTGGTAGCACTACAGTTATTTTCTCGTTCTCATCTAATGGGAACATATTTACTACTGGTTTTCCTCTTGATCCCCTTGTGCCTTGTGGAGTTTCCCATACTTTCATCCAATAAACTCTTCCAAGATCAGAGAAAAATAAAAGATAATCATGCGTATTGGCTATAAATAAGTAATCAATCCAATCATTTTCTTTAATAACAGTAGCTTGTTTTCCATGACCACCCCTTTTTTGAGACCTATACTCTGACAAAGGCTGGCTTTTTAAATAACCATTATGAGTCAGAGTAACGACCATGTCTGTTGGAGTTATTAAATCCTCAGTATTCAATTCAGCAGAATTAATCTCTATTTGAGAATTCCTAGGATCACCTTTAAGTGAAGAAAATTCTTCCTTAACTAACTCTAATTCATTACTTATAATTTTAGTAACACGATCTGGCTTTGCTAGTATATCTAACAAATCAGTAATCGTATCCATAACTTCTCTGTATTCATCTATAATTTTGCCTTGCTCAAGACCAGTTAAACGCTGCAATCTCATATTAAGAATTTCCTGAGCTTGCAACTCACTTAAATAATATAATCCATCATTACCTAGACCTGAAACAGAAGTTGCAGACTCTGGTCTATAAATATGTCTTAAAGACAAATCTACTCGAAGCAATATATCATTTACTAAAGTCGAAGGCCAAGGACACTGCATAAGACTCTGACGAGCAATTGAAGGAGTAGCTGCTGATTTTATTATTGAAATAAAGTTGTCTATATTCTCCAAAGCTACAGCAAAACCCTCTAATATATGTCCTCTAGCTTTCGCCTTATTAAGTCTAAAGACTGTTCTTCTTGTAACAACCTCTCTACGATGCTGTAAAAAACAAATAATAATTTGCTTTAGATTCAACAACTTTGGCTGACCATCAACTAATGCTACTAGATTCATTCCTATTGAATCCTGTAGTTGAGTGTTTTTATATAAATTATTCAGAACAATTTCTGGAGATTCTCCGCGACGCAAGTCAATCACTAGACGCATGCCATCTTTATCAGACTCATCCCGTATGTCAACAATACCTTCGATCTTTTTTGAATTAACTAATTCTGCTATTCTTTCCTGTAAGCTTTTTTTATTAACTTGATAAGGTATCTCGTCAACTACTATCCTGGATTTGTTTTCCTTGCTTTCCTCAAAATGAACCTTCGCTCTTATAACAACACGTCCTCTACCTGTTTTATAACCGTCTATTATGCCAGATATCCCATGTATTATTCCTCCTGTCGGAAAATCTGGTGCTGGTATTAAATCAATAATCTCATCTATAGAACAATCTGGATTGCTCAAACAAAACAAACACCCATTAATAACCTCTCTTAAATTATGTGGAGGAATACTAGTAGCCATTCCTACAGCAATACCAGAACTACCATTTACTAGCAGATTAGGAATTCTAGAAGGTAATATTAGCGGCTCTTGCTCACTATTATCATAATTGGGCCCAAAGTTCACTGTTTCGCTATCTATATCAGCTAATAATTCATGAGAAATTCTAGATAAACGAATCTCAGTATATCTCATAGCAGCAGCACTATCCCCATCAACAGAGCCAAAGTTTCCTTGACCATCAATAAGAACATATCTCATGGAAAAATCTTGAGCCATTCTAACAATGGCATCATATACTGATTGATCACCATGTGGATGATACTTACCTATAACATCACCGACAATACGAGCAGATTTCTTATATGGACGATTCCAGTCATTGCTAAGCTCATGCATAGCAAAAAGAACACGTCTGTGCACGGGCTTTAAACCATCACGAACATCCGGCAATGCACGCCCAACTATTACGCTCATAGCATAATCAAGGTAACTACGACGCATCTCCTCTTCTAGAGAAACAGGAAGCATTTCCACGGCAAATGAATTCATAGCTAAACCACACCTGAGAGGCAAATATATTAATGAGTAAACAAAATGTTTGAAATTCTTAACAAGGTAAAATTTTACATTCTAAAGACTAAAATGTAAAATAATTAGGAAAATTACTGAATCAAATATTAGCTCACAATATTCTTATGGCAAATATATTTTGTAACGAGAAGCAATAAAATTAACAGACAACAACCAGTGTGTCTTTCTAACACAACATAAATAATATTATTGATGCAATTTTTTATAATTGACATTAAAAACTATAAACAATTCGTTTAAATTGCTATACTCGATCAGGAATTTTATATTTATTTGTTAGTTATTGAATAAAAATTTACTTTATTATTACTGATAGTAAAAAGAGGAAAAACATGAACAAATCATCTAAGTTAGCTATGTTTATTGCCCTAGCTACCATTGCTTCCTCAGGTAGTGCTTATGCACAAAAAACAGATAACTGTTGGCATGGGTCATTTGGAAACATAATAAAAAATGGAACAAATGAGCTATGCTGGAAAAACAACATAGTAAATACACAAGACAATTTTGTGAATCTATCCATCAATAGAAACAAGACAGAAACCGTAGTCAAGAAAAGTATATTTTTTGATTTTGACAGCTCAAGCATTAAGCCAGAAAGTCGTATCCTACTGGATGAAACTATCGATTACTATAAGAGCAAAAAAAACAATATCAAAAAGATTACATCTATTGGTCATTCTGATTCTATTGGTAACGAATTATATAACCAAAAATTGTCTGAACGTAGGGCTGTTGAAGCAAAAAAATATTTAGTAGAAAATGGTATAGATTCTGAAAAATTAGAAATTCATTATTATGGATCAAAAAAACCAATTGCTTCTAATGAAACATCAGAAGGAAGATCTAAAAATCGCAGAGTAGATATTCTCATCACCTCAGAAAAAAATAGAAGCTAACCTATAATTAAGCAGTGTCTGCGCTTTGCGCAGCTGCTGTTTAAATTTTTGTGGAGGTTTAATAATTTGAAAGAAACTAATGTCTATCATTCAGAAATTGACAAATTTAACAGAATGGCTGAAGAATGGTGGGATAAAAGTGGAAACATGAAGACTCTTCATGAAATAAATATTTTACGATTAGATTGGATATTAAGATTATTAACTGATATTAAAAACAAAAGCATATTAGATATAGGTTGCGGAGGTGGAATATTATCAGAAAGTTTGGCTGCATTGGGAGCCGAAGTTACTGGAATAGATTTAGCTGATAACTTAATAAAGATAGCAAATTCTCACAGTTCAAAAAATTTTATTGATGTTAACTATAGAAACATATCTGCAGAAGAACTATCAAGAACAGAAAAAAATAGCTACGACGTTATAGTATGTATGGAAATGCTAGAGCATGTTCCAGAACCTGCTTCTATAATAAAATCTTGTTCGTCTCTAGTAAAAGATGGGGGTAGTGTTTTTTTCTCCACAATAAATAGAAACTTGAAATCTTTTATATTTAGCATTATTGGAGCAGAGTATATTTTAAAACTACTTCCTGTTGGAACACATAAATATGAATTATTTATAAAACCAAGTGAATTAGTAAATCAAGCAAGAATGTTTAATCTTGAGCTTATGGATTTGGTCGGCTTATCATATAACCCTATTAATGGAAAATTTTATTTATCTGATAATGTTAATGTAAATTACTTTATATCTTTTAGAAAAAACATATAAGAAAACATAAATACATTGATCTAAGACAACAAAAAGTAATATAATAAAAATGTTAATATTTTTATTATATTAAAACACTTTGGGGCCGATTAGGATTCGACGTTGATTAGAAAATGGATCATGGCATGTCGAGCACCAGTTAGCTCGCTAATCCACTGGAAAAAATATAAACGCCAATAATTCGCGTTTCAAGTTAGCAGCTTAAAGCTCTAACCGCTGCACTGGTTTTTTTCTTGGATCAGATGATTCTTTCGAGTCATAGCAGTGTCATATACAAGAAATATATTTGTAATATTTTCACGATATGCAAATTGAACATAAAAGTGAATCGCCTTATTAAAAGCCTGTCAATTGGCTGATAATATGGTTAAATTAAAAAAATTGAATACACATGTAGAAATGACATTAGAAGATTAACGGACGGGGGTTCAAATCCCCCCGGCTCCACCAGCCTCAATTGTAGTATTTATAGCCTCTAAAGCAATTAAGATATCTCCTGGTGGAGGTATAAAAAAACTCTGTTCTTTCCCGTCTAAGTCTGGAAATGATAAAAAACAGGCATGTAACATTTGTCTTTCCAACCCTAAAATTTTCTTGCCACCATATAATATATCGCCTACTACCGGATGACCTATACTAGATAAATGAACTCTTATTTGATGAGTTCTTCCTGTTTCCAGTTTACAAATGAGCTGTGTAACTTTATATCCATTTATTAAGCCCCTTCTTACAGCAGTACAATATGTAATAGCATTTCTACCAGCTATAGGATTTTTTACACTCATCTTTATTCTGCTTACTCGATCTCTGCCAATATCCATATTTATAGTTTTAAAATTTGGCAAATGCCCATGTACAATAGCTATATATATTCTCAAAATATTACGTGACTGCATATTTCTTATGAAATGAATTTGTGAAATTTCATTTCTAGCGATAACCATGAGTCCAGAAGTATTTTTATCTAGCCTATGCACTATACCCGCCCTAGGAACAATTGATAATTCTGGATATCTATGTAAAATAGCATTTAAGAGAGTGCCTCTCCAATTACCGGATCCTGGATGAGTTACCAAGCCATGTGATTTGTTTACTATTATCCAATCTTGTTTTTCGTCTACAATGTTTATTTTAATATCTTCTGCTTTAAATGACATTGTTTCTGGCAAAGGTTGCTCATTAACGTAGATAATATCGTGAGGATTAACAATTTGACGAACTTTTGCTGTTACCCCATTGACATAAATGTGATTATTTTTTATCCAATTTTTTAATTTTTCTCGTGAGTATTGCGGCATCAAAGAAGATAGAATCTTATCTAATCTATCTTTCTTACAATCCTTCGGGATTTTAATTTGCTTGTATAATGATTTGTTCTCAGATAACGACATATGATTTTATATAAAACTACAATGATTAAAAAACGTTTATTTTATAAATTTTTTGAAAAAATTAAATTTCTATTTTTACTATCAATAATAATACAAATACATGGATGTGCCTTATACGCACATAAAATTAATCTAGGTATTGATAATTATAATATGAAACAATTGTATGAATTATCAAAAGAAGAAATTAACAGAAAGAACTGGAAATTAGCAAAATACTACATAAATAAAATAACAGACAGTTTTAGCACAGAAATTATCTATCAAGATGCATTAATTGATCTTATATATATTAACTGGCAAGAAGGAAAATACCAAGAATCTTTGTCTCAAATTTCAAATTTTCAAAAATTATACCCAAGAAATCCAAGAATTGACCACTTGCTGTATATAAGAGGACTTATAAATTCTACTATGGATAAATCATTATTTGATCTTATAAAAAATGAAAAAACATTATTAGTAAAAGATAATAAAAAAATAATATCTGCTTTACAAGATTTCAATGAAATTATAACCAAATTCCCTGACAGCAAATATAGCGCACAATCAAGGGAAAATATAGAAGTATTAAATAATATGCTAGCAAAAAATGAACTAAATATAGCAAAGTACTATTATGACAATAAAATATTATTAGCGGCAATAAATCGTGCTAAAAAAATAACAGAACAAACAAATAACATATATTACAAAGAAGCGTCAGAAATTATTGAAAAATCATATCATATTCTAAGTAAATAGCAAATTGCTTAAATTTTTATAGAGTCTAGTAGAGCTATAAGTTTCGATAAAAATATTTTATCTTTATCAGAACCAAATTTACTATATTGATCAGAAATCTCTATAGAATGAAGCCTCAATAGAGAAATATAATCAAAATCGACGTTTTTAATATTATTAATAAGATCCAACTTAATTTTTTTTAGTAATGATATTATTTCATTAGGATTATTAAATAACGAATTAGATATAATAAGCTCAGTACCATCACTAGAAATAAGACGAAACTTAAATTTATCTTCTATATCCTTATAAATTAAAAAACGAGATTTTCTACTACTTTTATAGTTAAATAACTTTTCTTTATTATTTAAGGTAACCTTTTCTAGATTTCTAATTCCTATTAAATCCCTTATTTCCTCTATAATTGGTTTTATTATTTTACGAGCCTTGAAACAACCAAAAGTCAAAATTTTTTCTATATACTCTGGATCTTTAATAAGTTTTTTATATTTTTCTCTAATAGGTGCTAATTCATGCTCTATCTTGTCATATAGGATTTTTTTAGCCTCTCCCCAGGCTAAACCATTATTTAATTTTAATTTAAAACTCTCGGACTCATTTTCATTGGAAAATGCACGATATAATAAATAAATATGACTTTCATCTGCATTTTTAGGATCATTTAACTGACTAGAATCAGTAATTATTTTCATTATAGATGACTTTAAAGTCCTTGTTTCATCATCAAAAATTGGAATAGTATTATTATAACTTTTAGACATCTTGCGACCATCAAGACCAGGCAAAGTAGCTACATTCTTTGCAACAACCGCTTCTGGCAACACAAAAAAATTATTCTTATATGTATGATTAAACCTTTGTGCTATATCTCTAGCCATTTCCAAATGTTGAATCTGATCTTGTCCAACAGGAACTTTATTAGCCTTAAATATTAATATATCTGCAGCCATTAATATTGGATAAGAGAATAATCCCATCGTAATACCGTCATCAATATCTATTCTTTTTGTAAGATTTTGATTTGTCATAGACTTATAAGCATGAGCCCTATTCATTAATCCCTTGGATGTTATGCAAGTTAATATCCAAGAAAGCTCTAAGACTTCTGGTATATCAGATTGTCGATAAAATATAACACGATCCGTATCTAAGCCAGCAGCCAACCAAGCAGCGGCTATTTCCATCCTAGATTTCAATAACCTTATAGGATTCTGATTCTTAATTAAAGCATGGTAATCAGCAAGAAAAAAAAATGAATCGACATTAGATCCAAGACTTGCTTGTATAGCTGGTCGAATAGCTCCCGCATAATTACCTAAATGAAGAGTACCTGATGTGGTAATGCCAGTTATAACACGACTGTTCATGAAACAATTACTATAATATGAAATTAATGAGCAAATAAACGCAATATCTTTTATCTAAGAATATCATTAATAATGCATTAGTAGAATAAAATCAAACACTAATGCATTATCTATTTATATTAAAAATTCAAAGAACGCTTATCAACTGCCAAAGCTGCTTCTTTTAAAGACTCAGAAAGAGTTGGATGAGCATGACAAATTCTTGCTATATCCTCTGCAGAGCCTCTAAACTCCATAATGGTTACTGCTTCAGATATAAGCTCAGAAGCCATGGGACCTATTATATGAATACCTAAAACCTCATCAGTTTTAGCGTCAGCAATAATTTTAACAAAACCAGTAGTATCTCCTAAAGCTCTCGCTCTGCCATTAGCTAAAAATGGGAATGTTCCTACTCTAAAATCATGTCCATCTTGTTTGAGCTGCTGTTCATTTTTGCCAACCCATGCAATCTCAGGAGATGTATATATAACAGAAGGTATAGTATCAAAATTTACATGACCATGTTGTCCAGCAATTCTCTCAGAAACAGCAACACCCTCTTCCTCAGCTTTATGTGCTAGCATAGGACCTCTTACTACATCACCTATAGCCCAGACATTAGGTAAATTAGTTCTACAATCTGCATCTACGCAAATAAAACCTTTATCGTCAATCTTTAATCCTACTAAAGAAGCATTTAGTTTATCGGTATAAGGCAAGCGCCCAATAGAAACTATAAGCTTATCTACTAGCAATTCTTTATCTGTTCCTTTATTGTCTTTGTAACTAATTGATACTGAATCATTGATAATCTTGACTCTGTCTATATTTACTCCAACCTGAATATCTAATCCCTGTTTTGTAAAAATCTTCAAAGCTTCCTTAGCTATTTGACTATCAGCAGACATTAAAAAATCAGGCATAGCTTCTAATACTGTAACACTAGCTCCTAATCTACGCCATACGCTTCCCATTTCTAAGCCTATAACACCACCTCCAATAACTCCTAATTTCTTAGGAACACTATCTATTCTTAGAGCTCCGTCATTTGATAGAATCACCTTTTCATCAAAAGGAAGACCTGGAAACTCCCTAGCTGAAGATCCGGTAGCTATAATAACATGCTTAGCAATAATCTCTGTATTAGTAGAGCCATCAACTTTTATGCACCAACCGCCCTCTATTTGAGCAGAAAAAGATCCAACTCCATGAAAAAAACTAATATTATTTTTCTTAAATAAATAAATAATACCTTCATTATTTTGTTTAACAACAGTTTCTTTTCGAGAAATTAGCTTTTTAAGATTTAAAGATAAATTCTCAATATCAATACCATGATCTTTAAAGTGATTACCAGCTTGCTCAAAGTGCTCTGATGACTGTAACAAAGCTTTTGAAGGTATGCATCCAACATTTGTACAAGTACCTCCAGGAGCTGCTTTACCTAAATCATTACTCCATGCATCTACACATGCTACTGACATACCTAACTGAGAAGCCCTGATAGCTGCAATATAACCACCAGGACCGGCACCTATGACTACTATATCAAATTGTTTAGACATAATTTACATATAAAAAATAATGTTAAATATAGATATTCAATACTAACATTTGATTCGAAATAAAAACTTAACTATAGAGAATAAATAGAAATCAATCAGTCATCATCGGTTATAACGACTGATTGATTTTTTCTACAAATCCAATAAAAGACGTTGAGGATCTTCTAAAGCATCCTTAATAGCTACCAACCCTAAAACAGCTTCTCTACCATCTATTATTCTATGGTCATAAGATAAAGCTAGATAATTCATTGGACGAATAACAATTTGCCCGTTCTCAACTATAGCACGCTCTTTAGTTGCATGTATGCCTAGAATGGCAGATTGTGGAGGGTTGATTATAGGAGTAGATAGCATAGACCCAAACACTCCACCATTTGATATAGAAAAAGTTCCACCAATCATTTCTTCTATGCTAAGTTTACCATCTGCTGCTCGTTTCCCAAAATCAACAATAGATTTTTCTATATCGGCAATAGATAGCTGATCTGCATCACGAAGTATAGGAACCACAAGTCCTCTAGGACTGCCGACAGCTATACCTATATCAAAATACCCATGATATATTATATCTTTACCATCTATGGAAGCATTTATCAAAGGATATTTCTTCAATGCAGAAACGGCAGCTTTAACAAAGAAAGACATGAAGCCAAGCTTAACACCATGTTCCTTTTCAAACTTATCCTTATACTGTTTCCTAATATCTATAACAGATTGCATATTGACTTCATTGAATGTAGTCAGAATAGCATTTTCTTGTTGAGACTGAATAAGACGTTCAGCAATACGAGCGCGCAATCTACTCATAGGCACGCGTTGCTCAGAACGTCCATCTAATGACAGTGAGGACGGTGCAAATTCCTCTGTCTTTGATGATGTTTTTTTATCAGATATCAAAGCATCAGATTTTGTTATGCGACCATCCCTTCCAGTGCCATTTACAGTAGAAGGCTCTATACCTTTCTCTGACAAAATTTTTGAGGCTGATGGTGAAGCAACCCCTTTCAAATCTTTATTCTGAATCTTATCAGAATTAACAGTACTTTGAATTTGCTTACTTGGTTTTGAATCAGTGACAGATGGTTTCGCATCTGTGTCTATCTTTGCAATTAATTCGCCAGAAACAACTGTACTATTATCACCCATCACTATCTCTACCAAAATACCTGAGGAAGGAGCTGGAACTTCTAGGACAACTTTATCTGTTTCAATTTCAATTAAAATCTCACCAGATTCAACAAAAGCACCAACTGACTTTTTCCAGGACAACATAGTAGCTTCTGAGACAGACTCAGACAACTGGGGTACAACTACTTCTTGAATAGCCATAATGATAAATTCCGTAATTTAATAAATATCTATAAAATAATCCGCTTACTTAACTAACATAATCTTAAATTTATTAGCAAATGCTTGTTCTATTAACGCCTTTTGTTGCTCTTGGTGTTTTGCCATATAGCCAACAGCAGGAGAAGCAGAGGCATTACGTCCAGAATAGCCTAATTTCTGGCCATACGACATATTTTCATACAAGTGATGATGTATATAAGACCAAGGACCTTGATTTTGCGGCTCATCTTGAACCCATATAACTTCTGTTGCGTTGGGATATTTTTGCAGCTCAGTTTCAAATGACTTATGAGCAAAAGGATATAATTGCTCAATACGAATAATTGCAACATTATTAATTGATCGGTCACGACGTGCATTCAACAAATCATAATAAACCTTACCTGAGCAAGCCAAGATACGTTTAACCAATTTTGCATTTATCGATTCATCTGTCTCTCCAATAACCATCTTAAACGCACCATCAGAAAAATCAGACAGAGGAGAAGCTGCATCTTTATTACGTAACAGAGATTTTGGTGTGAATATAACTAATGGTTTACGAAATTGTCTTATCATCTGACGACGCAATACATGAAATATCTGTGAACCTGTAGTAGGCTGTATTACCTGTATGTTATTATCAGCGCATAGCTGCAAAAATCTTTCAATTCTTCCAGAAGAATGTTCAGGACCCTGCCCCTCGTAACCATGAGGCAACATCATAGCCAAACCTGATTGACGTCCCCATTTAGCCTCACCAGAACTTATAAATTGATCTATAACTACTTGCGCCCCATTAGCAAAATCCCCGAACTGTGCTTCCCATATTGTCAAAGTATTTGGCTCAGAAGACGAAAATCCATATTCGAATCCCAAAACCGCCTCTTCAGATAACACTGAATCTATTACAGTAAATTTTGCCTGAGAATCCGATACATTCTGCAATGGTATATATGTACCATCATTCCAACTCTCTCTCTTTTGATCATGCAATACAGCATGCCTATGAGTAAAAGTACCGCGACCAGAATCTTGTCCAGTTATACGCACAGAATATCCAGAAATTAACAAAGTAGCATAAGCCAGATGCTCTCCCATTCCAAAATCTAAATTTAAATTACCATTAGCCATATTGCGTCTATCATTCAATACTTTAGTAACTAATGGATGAGGGTTAAATCCTTCTGGAACTTTGGTTATAATATCACCTATGCGTTTTAACTCAGATACAGGAACTGCTGTGTCAGCATAATCAGTCCATTTAGAATTTAAAAACGGAGCCCAATCTGTTGCATATTTACTCTTGTAATCTGTGAGCACAGGTTCTGTAGTTTTGTGACCATCTTCTAGAAGCTTTCTATATTCTTTTACTAATTCATCTGGCTCCTCATCAGTTAGAATATTCTGAGCTACAAGCTTATCTGCATATAATTTTCTAGTTCCAGGATGACTAGTTATACTTTTATACATAAGAGGTTGAGTTAGCGCAGGAGTGTCTTGTTCATTATGTCCAAGCTTACGGAAACAAACTATATCAACAACAACATCACGTCCAAAATTCATTCTATAATCAAGAGCTAATTTTGTGACAAATACCACAGCTTCAGGATCATCTCCATTGACATGAAAAACTGGAGCTTCTATCATTTTTACAACATCTGTACAATAAATGGTAGAACGTGCATCCCTAGGATCTGATGTGGTAAAACCAATTTGATTGTTTATAACAATATGCAAAGTACCACCAGTACCATAACCTCTGGTTTGAGCTAAATTTAAGGTTTCCATAACGACACCTTGCCCAGCAAATGCAGAGTCTCCATGAACAAGAACTGGTAAAATCTGTTTACCACTGATATCGTGGCGTCTTTCCTGTCTAGCTCTAGCACTACCTTCTACAACAGGATTTACTATCTCTAAATGAGAAGGGTTAAAAGCTAGCGATAAATGCACAGGACCGCTATCAGTTGCTATATCACTAGAAAAACCATTGTGATACTTAACATCCCCGTCACTTAAAGCCTGGGAATGTTTGCCTTCAAACTCGGCAAACAAATCGGTTGGGGTTTTACCTAAAATATTTATAAGAACATTTAGCCTACCACGGTGAGCCATTCCGACTATAATTTCTTGAATACCTAATGATGATGAGTGCATAACAACAGAATCCATAGATGCTATGAAACTTTCACCACCTTCTAAAGAAAATCTTTTCTGTCCAACGTATTTAGTATGCAAAAATCGTTCAAGACCCTCTGCTTCAGTCAATTGTTTTAGGATATGACGTTTATTATCAGAGCTCAAAAGATCTTTTCCATGACTTGATTCCATGCGTTCCTGTATCCATCTTTTAGAAGCTGGATCAGAAATATGCATAAATTCAACGCCGATAGTATCACAATAAGTATCACGCAAAGCCTTAATAATTTCACGTAATGTCATTGTACTTGAAGTTGTAAAATACGTATTGCTTGCAGAGTAAGTCTGATCTAAGTCAGCCTCTGTTAATCCATAAAAAGAAGGATTCAACTCTGGTATTTCCAGTCGCTCCCTTCTTTTCAAAGGATCAAGATCAGCCCAATTGGATCCCAAAATTCTATATGCAGCTATTATTGACTGTACGAAAACCTGTTTAGAGGCAATAGACAAATCTGGAGCAGACTGCGATTTAACAAAGGAATTTGTTTTTGCTCTTTGTGCAAATGACTCAACTATTGGAGCATGAGCCTGATCTCTAGTGCAATCACTACCATCTACTGCTGGGGAGTGCTGCAATTTATCAAAATACTGACGCCAGTTATCATCTACAGATCCTGGATTATCAAGATAAGCTTCATAAAGCTCCTCTATATACGGCGCATTTCCGCCAAATAAGTAAGATGTTGACAGTGATTCTTTATTCGAAGACATAATTCGCTTCACCTTTTCGAGCATTTCGCCGACACGATGCAGGGGATAAAACCTTCCGCGACACGGACTTCCCGTTCAGCGGATAGCAATGGGCAGAAGGCACGTGCAAAACTTAAAACATTTAAGCCATATTGGCCCTTAGTATGTATTGTATTACAACTCTCTAAAATTAACAGTATCTTGCCATAATACAACACTATTCTAGTCTTACAAAAGACTAGTTAGTAATAAAATTATTTTTCAAACTTATCAAGTGATATATCAGATTAAATCTTAAACATATAAAATTTAACTAAGATCTTTCAATACGACCGGCATTGCAATTAATTTTTAAAAAAATTATTAATTTAAAATTTAATAGATAAGGAAAGTAATGATTTTTATGGTTAATAAATTATTCTAAAATTCAAATTACTACACAGTTTATTATTATCTCATACTAAATCTAACTATATCTTCCTATTTTTTATCGTTAGCAAACTTTGTTGTAAAAAAAAATAGATAATGTTGACTATTTAAAACAGAAATATGAATTAGTTTTAAATTTTGTGTTAGTGTACTTCAATGGTGAATATTACCTTGAGTAAATAAGAGATGAATTAAAAATCGTAAAAACTCAAAAGCCCCACTGAGCTAATTATAAAGTGGACGAATATTCTTTGCTATAACATTTCCAACTAATATAAGACCATGGATGATACTTTAAATCAACGCGCGCTAGATTACCATGCATTCCCTACTCCAGGAAAAATATCTGTAACACCAACGAAACCATTAAACAATCAAGACGACCTTTCTTTAGCATACTCACCTGGAGTGGCTGCTGCTTGTATGGCAATAGTACATGAAGGAGATGCGGCCGCATCTAAATACACTTCAAGATCTAATTTAGTAGGTGTTATAACAAATGGAACCGCTGTTCTTGGATTAGGTAACATAGGGCCTTTAGCATCCAAACCAGTAATGGAAGGAAAAGGTTGCTTGTTGAAAAAATTTGCTGGAGTCGATGTATTCGATATAGAGCTTGCTGAAAATGATCCAGACAAAATCATAGATATAATAGCTGCTCTAGAGCCTACTATTGGAGGTGTAAATCTAGAAGACATAAAAGCACCTGAGTGTTTTTATATAGAAAAAAAACTACGTGAGAGGATGAAAATACCAGTTTTTCATGACGATCAACATGGCACTGCCATAATATCTTCAGCTGCTATTCTTAATGGTCTGGAGGTAGTAAAAAAAGACATAAGCAAAGTGAAACTAGCATGTTCTGGTGCCGGAGCTGCTGCTATCGCTTGCCTAGACTTGTTAGTCAGACTAGGAATGAAAATAGAAAACATATTTGTTGTTGACTCGCGTGGTGTTATTTGGGAAGGTCGCGATGAAAACATGGAAACAAATAAGAAAAGATATGCGCAAAATACTACTTCAAGAACATTAGCTGATGTCGTAAAAGAAGCTGATATCTTTTTGGGATGCTCTGCTGCAAAAGTTTTGACACCAGAAATGGTAAAAACTATGGCCCAAAACCCTTTAATTTTAGCATTAGCTAATCCAGAACCTGAAATATTACCATCACTAGCTAAATCAGTAAGACCTGATTGTATAATTGCAACTGGACGTTCGGATTATCCTAATCAGGTTAATAATGTACTATGCTTCCCATTCATATTTCGCGGAGCATTAGACTGCGGAGCGACCTCTATAACAGAAGAGATGAAGCTTGCTTGTGTTACGGCAATTGCAGATCTTGCAAAAGCAGAACAGAATGATGAAGTTGCATCTGCATATTCAGGTGATGATTTAAATTTCGGCCCAAATTATATTATACCAAAACCTTTCGATAGAAGACTAATCTCTCATGTTGCTCCAGCTGTAGCTAAAGCTGCACAAGAATCTGGCGTAGCCACAAGGCCAATTAAAGACCTGGATGCCTATAGGCAGAAACTTAACAATTATGTTTATCATTCCGGCCAACTTATGGACCCATTATTTGTTAAAGCAAAACAGGATCCTAAAAGAATTATATATACAGATGGAGAAGAAGAGATAGTTCTAAGGGCAATACAGACAATCGTTGATGAAAAATTGGCATACCCAATATTAATAGGTCGTGATTCTGTAGTAAAAGAGAATATAAGAAAAGCTGGCCTAAGACTTCAGATAGAAAAAGATATTCAATTGATTGATCCTGAGGATGAAAAACTTTTAGAGAAAAATTGGAAACATTATTACAAACTAAAATCTAGAGATGGTGTTACACCAAAAATTGCAAAATCGATGCTTAGAAAACACAACACTTTAATAGGATCGATGCTTCTCGAAAGAGGAGAAGCTGATGCACTTATTTGCGGAGTTTCTAGCAAATACGATAATCAGCTTAAATATATTAGTGAAGTTATAGGAAAGAAAGAAAATCAAACATTTGCCGCTTTAAATGTACTAATGCTTCCTGAACAAACATTATTTATTGCCGATACTCATGTTAATGAAAATCCTACTGCTCAAGAAATTGCAAACATAACCATACAATCAGCTAACGAAATGTTACGATTTGGATTTATACCAAAAATAGCTTTGCTCTCTCATTCTGATTTTGGCAGTAGAATTACGGAGTCTTCAAGAAAAATGTCAGAGGCTTTAAGAATAATAAAAGAGCTAGCACCAGACCTAGAAGTAGATGGCGAAATGCATGCAGACTCTGCTCTATCAAACAATATTAGAAAATCTTCTTGTCCAGATACTCATCTTAAGGATACAGCTAATTTGCTTATAATGCCTAATCTTGATTCTGGCAATATTGCATATAATCTTCTAAAAATGACAGGAAGCAAAGGAGTGGCAATGGGACCAATACTTCTTGGCGCAAATAGACCTGTACATATATTGACGAATAGCACCACCGTAAGAAGAATAGTAAATATGACAACATTAGCAGTTGTAGATGCTCAACAAGAAGATTAAATTTTCTTAGACAATCTAATCTAGGCAAAATCATAATAAATTATAATTTTGCCTAGTGCGATATTTTTTCCTGCAATTACAGAAAAAATACGACAAACACTACATTAGATAATCGTAATTATATTTTATAGCGTTTTATTTATGTAAAAAACGCATTATATATAAAAACTCTATTAACTATTCACAAATTAATATGTATTATTATCAAGTGGAAGATTGATAATAATTACTTAATAACTAATTAAATGAAAAATAATAGCAAAAATAATCTAATTAATAAGAATAAGGTTTTTGATGTTTTTGTTCCTTGTCCTAATGGAATAGAATTAAAGCTAAGCGAAGAATTAAGGTCATTAAACATAGATGTCGTTAAAACCAACAAATCAGGTTGCTATGCAAAAACATCGTGGGATGATATAGAATATATAAACCTAAATTCTAGGATTGCTAATAGGGTGCTATTGCAAGTATCACATTCATCATACATAAAAAATGAAAAGGATATTCTAGAAATATCACATAATGTAGAGTGGGAAGAATGGTTCAGACCAGAATACTCTATAAGAGTGGACACTTCTTCAATAAATAGTAGTTTTATTAGTAATCAATATTGCAATTTACTAGTTAAAGATGGTGTTTGCGATAGATTTAAAAGAATTTTTTCTAAAAGACCAAATGTAAATACCATAAACCCTGATATAAGAATACATTTATTCATTGAAAAAAACTCTGTAACTATCTACCTGGACACTTCAGGTGAATCACTATTCAAAAGAGGATGGAGATTAAGTAAAGGTGAAACTCCATTAAAAGAAAACCTAGCTGCCGGCATAATAGCATTATCCGATTGGGATCCTAGATATAATTTATTAGATCCATTCTGCGGTAGCGGAACTATCCTTATAGAGGCGGCTTCAAAATTAACAAATACTCCCCCAGGAATATTAAGGTCATTTGGATTTGAAAAAATAAACCTTCATGATAAGAGTAAATGGAATAATCTAAAAAAAGAATCAATTGCTAGTATAAAAAAAAATATGGAAACAGAGATAATAGGATTTGATATAGATAGAGAGGCTATAGATGCATCTGTTAATAATTTAAAAATATCTGGTTTACATACAAATAATTTAAGATTTATACAAAAAGACTCAAATAACATTGGAAAATTAAATATACCAAGTGGATATATTATAACAAACCCTCCCTATGGCGAAAGAATAAAAAATGACAACGACATAAAACTATGGCAAAATTTCTCAAAAAACTTAAAACAATACTTTTTTGACTGGAAAGTGAATATTCTATCTAGTGATTTAGACTTGCCTAGAAAATTAAGACTAAAACCAAAAAGGAAAATTCCATTATTTAATGGAAAGCTTGATTGCAGATTATTTCAATTTGATATTGTCGAAAAAAGCTATAGAAATAATTAGCTATAGCTTTTTTCTGATCTTTATATTTTTATGTCTATCTATATTATGTTGTAAAATGCTTCTTTTCCGGGGTAATTAGCCATATTACCTAACGCCTCTTCTATTCTCAATAACTGATTGTACTTAGCCATGCGATCAGATCTTGATAATGACCCTGTTTTTATTTGCATAGAATTTGAAGCGACAGCTATATCAGCGATAGTAGAATCCTCAGTCTCTCCTGAACGATGGGAAACAATAGATGTATAACCGTAACGCTTTGCCATTTCAACCGCAGAAAATGTTTCTGTAATAGTGCCTATTTGATTAATTTTAATCAAAATAGAATTTGCTATACCATCATTTATGCCTTTTCTAAGAATATTAGTATTTGTTACAAATAAATCATCACCTACTAACTGAATATCATTACCTAATTTATCTGTAAGAATCTTCCATCCTTCCCAATCATTTTCAGCCATGCCATCTTCAATAGATATAATTGGATATTTATCACACAAAGAAGCTAAAAAGTCAGAAAATTCATTAGAAGTTAGAGCAATTCCACCTTCGCCATTTAATACATATGAGCCATTTTTATAAAATTCAGAACTTGCGCAATCTAAGCCAAGATAAATATGTTTTCCAGGCTCATATCCAGCCTCACTAATTGCTTCTAAAATAAGTTTTATAGCCTCTTCGTGATTACTTATATTCGGAGCAAAGCCACCTTCATCCCCAACGGCTATAGACATTCCATTATAACTAATTATTTTTTTTAAGGTATGGAAAACCTCAGACCCCCAACGTAAAGCCTCTTTAAAACTCTTGGCTCCAACTGGTAATATCATAAACTCCTGTATATCTAAATTATTATTTGCATGAGCACCTCCATTAATAACATTCATCATAGGAACCGGCATACTCATCAAGCTGCTACCACCTAAATATCTATAAAGAGGCAAACCCGAATCTTCAGATGCAGCACGAGCTACTGCCATGCTAACTGCTAAAATAGCATTAGCTCCAAGTCGCCCCTTATCTTCAGCACCGTCTAATTCTATCATGATATGATCTATATAAGATTGATCATAAGCTTCAAGTCCTATCAAAGACTCTGCTATTTCTGTATTAATATTTTCAACAGCCTTTAATACTCCTTTGCCAAAATAACGATTGGCATCACAATCCCTAAGCTCAATAGCTTCTCTTGTTCCAGTAGAAGCCCCTGATGGAACTGATGCTCTACCGATAGAACCTGTTTCTAAAACAACCTCACACTCCACTGTTGGGTTGCCACGAGAATCAAGTATTTCCCTACCCAAAATATCAACAATAGCACTCATAAAATATTATCCCAAAATAATAAAAAGATATAAAATCAAGTCATCTGCAAACATATGAGAATATAAAAAATAATTACCGAATTATTAAATAATTGATATTTATATAATTTTTCAGGCTAAATATACCTATTCCCCTTAACAATATTATCTATATCTACCAAAGATTTTAAAAATGACTCCACACTATCTAGTGCAACAGAATTAGAACCATCAGACTTTGCCTCTGATGGATTAGGATGTGTTTCTATGAATAAACCAGAAATCCCCACCGCAACTGCAGCACGAGCTAATACAGGAACAAAATTAACATCTCCTCCTGATGATGACCCTTTAGAACCAGGTAATTGAACAGAATGTGTAGCATCAAAAATGACTGGGCAATTAGTATCACGCATGATAGATAGTGATCTCATGTCTACTACAAGATTTCCATATCCGAAAGAAGATCCACGTTCACATACCATAATACCATCAGTATTACCACCAACTTCCTGTACAGCACTCCTAGCTTTATTAACTACATGAGTCATGTCATGTGGCGATAAAAATTGCCCTTTTTTTATATTCACTGGTTTTAATGTTGCAGCACAAGCTTTTATAAAATCTGTTTGTCTACATAAAAATGCTGGGGTTTGTAAAACATCAACAACAGAAGAAACAACATTAATCTGATTTATATCATGTACATCAGTAGTTACAGGTATACCATATTTATCTCTTATATCGCATAAAATTTGTAATCCTTTTTCTATGCCAATACCCCTAAAAGAACTATCAGATGATCTATTTGCCTTATCAAATGAACTTTTATAAATGAAATTTATATTCATATTATCAGTAATATCTTTCAATACTTTAGCAGTCTCAAAAGCAATTTCACTTGATTCAATAACACAGGGTCCTGCTATCAAAAACAGTGGGCAATCTATACCAATATCAAAGTCTAATAATTTCATTTAAACACTTTTAGAAAATTTTCTATTTATAATTGCTTTAACGTAATCTATAAACAATG
The DNA here is from genome assembly GCF_000319245.1 of Candidatus Kinetoplastibacterium blastocrithidii (ex Strigomonas culicis). Taxonomy (NCBI): domain Bacteria; kingdom Pseudomonadati; phylum Pseudomonadota; class Betaproteobacteria; genus Candidatus Kinetoplastidibacterium; species Candidatus Kinetoplastidibacterium blastocrithidiae. Next base: position 625,917 of record NC_019814.1, read on the forward strand.
GATGACCATTACGAGGAGTAGAAGTGAACTCAGGATGAAATTGCACACCTATAAACCATGGATGATCATTCAATTCGATAACTTCTGTTAAATTCTCTGATGATGTGCTAGCCCCTATAATGAGCCCAGCATCATTTAAACATTTTAAATAATTATTATTGACCTCATATCTGTGACGATGTCTTTCATAAAGACTAGCACCATATATACCATTTGTTCGAGTGTTGTTTTTTACAGAAATATTTTGAGCTCCCTTCCTAAGAGTTCCACCTTTATCAGAATCAACACTACGTCTTTCTATTTGCCCACTAATATCTTTCCATTCATTTATTAAAGCTATTACAGGATATTTTGTATCAATGTCAAACTCCGTACTGTTTGCGTTTCTTAGACCAGCTACATTTCTGGCAAATTCTACAACGGCAAGCTGCATACCTAAACATATACCTAAAAAAGGGATTTTATTTTCTCTGGCATAATTAATTGCCATAATCTTACCTTCTATACCCCTATTACCAAAACCACCAGGAACTATTATCCCATCTAAATTTTTTATTAAATCTATTCCCTTGTTTTCGATATCTTCTGAATTTATGTACTTGATATTAACTCTAGAATTTGTATGTATGCCAGCATGCGCTAAAGCCTCAATTAAAGATTTATAGGATTCAGTGAAATCTATATATTTACCAATTATTCCAATATCAACATCACAGCTAGGATTTTCAATCCTCTCTACTAGTTTTTTCCAAACAGAGAGATCAGCTGGTGATGGATTGAAACACATAGTTTTACATACTATATCATCTACTCCTTGTTCCTGAAGTATGGATGGAATTTTATATATAGAGTCAACATTCCAAACAGATATTACTGATTCCATTGGAACATTTGAAAACATCGATATTTTAGATCTTTCCTCGCTAGAAATACGTCTACTAGCTCTACATAGGATAACATCAGGAAATATACCTATCTCACGTAATTTTTGTACAGAATGCTGTGTTGGCTTGGTCTTTAGCTCACTAGATGAAGATACTGATGGCACTAATGTAAGATGCATGAAAAAAAAATTACTCCTGCCTAATAATAAACTCATTTGTCTTACTGCTTCTAGAAAAGGTAAAGACTCTATATCACCAACAGTTCCACCTATCTCTACAATTGCTATATCAGCGTCACCTTCAAAACTATTATTAGCTCCTTTAACAATAAAATCTTGTATTTCATTAGTAATATGCGGAATAACTTGTACAGTATTCCCAAGATAATCACCACGACGTTCTTTTTTAATTACAGAATCATAAATTTGACCTGTAGTAAAATTATTAAATCTAGTCATTCTAGTAGATATAAAACGCTCGTAATGACCTAAATCTAAATCAGTCTCTGCTCCATCCTCTGTGACAAACACCTCTCCATGCTGGAATGGGCTCATAGTGCCAGGATCTACATTAATGTATGGGTCCAACTTTAACATAGTTACACGAAGACCTCGTGATTCTAAAATAGCAGCTAATGAAGCAGCAGTGACTCCTTTCCCTAGAGAAGAAACTACTCCACCGGTAATAAATATATACTTAATCATCGTATTCTAATGGCAAATTGAAATAATAGTGCATCAAGTATTAAACTAAGGCACTAATGAACAGAAAGTTACAAGCAATAAAAATATACTAATATCATAACTTCTTTGAGGAATTTTATAACAATCTTTGTTATATATATATATATATATTGACCAAGATAACATAAAATTTGCGAATATTATGGACTTTACCATTTTTTATAATTTTAAAGATTATTAATATTCGTAAAACATCTATCTATAATTATTTGGATTTTATATTATATATTCATAGTAAATTATGAAATTAATATGTAGTATTGGATCTTAGCTTAGCATTATATTAGTTCGTATCAATTTAATAAATAGTATGGGAAACATATGCACCAAGAAGAATCCGTATATTATGATGTTATTATAGTCGGAGCTGGACCTTCTGGCATATCAGCAGGCATTAAACTTAAACAGCTAGCCATAGATAAAAAAACAGATATAAAGGTTTGCATAATAGAAAAGAGTCTAGAGCTAGGTGATCATATCTTGTCAGGAGCCATTGTAGATATAAAATCTATCAGAGAGCTGTTACCTAATTTCAATGTTGAGGAATCAGGATTATTTACAGCAATCAATGAAGAAAAATTCCTATACCTCAAAAAAGATAAATATTTTAATGTGCCTAATTTTCTTTTGCCAAATTGCCTAAAAAACAATGGCTGCTATTTAACTAGATTAGGACATTTAGTCAAATGGATGGGAAACAAAGCAGAAGAATTAGGAGTTGATGTTTTCACTGGATTTGCAGCAACAAATTTATTGTACAACTCTAAAGATGAAGTATGTGGAATAACGACAGGAAGCTTTGGTTTAGATAGAGAAGGAAATAAAACTAGCCATTTTCAAGCAGGATTAAATATATTATCTAAGCATACCGTATTAGCAGAAGGATCTAGAGGAAGCTTAGGAAAAAAAGTTATCGAGCACTTTAACCTTGATAAAGAAAGAAACCAACAAAGATATTCTATTGGAATAAAGGAGATATGGGAAATAGATCATAGCAAATCAAATCCTGGGCTTGTAGTTCATACAATTGGTTGGCCGTTAGATGATAAAGCTAATGGCGGAGCTTTTCTGTATAATATGGATAAGGACCTTGTATCTGTCGGCATGGTTATCGATCTAAACTATAGCAACCCTTGGTTATCACCATTCGAAGAATTTCAAAGTTATAAAACTCACCCTGTAATAAACAATATTTTAGAGAATGGAAAAAGATTATCATATGGTGCTAAATCTATAACAATGGGAGGATTATTATCCTTGCCTAAACTATGCTTTAAAGGCGGCATATTAATAGGATGTGATGCTGGATTTTTAAACTCATCTCGCTTAAAAGGTATACATACTGCAATAGAAAGCGGAATAATTGCTGCAGAATCAATTATAGAAAGTATGTTGCTAGATAAAAATACTGTAGAAAATAACGAGCTAGTTATTTACACTAAAAAAATTAAAGCATCAGGTCTTTATAAAGAACTGAATAAATCTAGGAATTTTAAACAATGGAGCAACAAATATAAAATAGTTGCATTATTAATGATAGTATTAGAACAAAAAATATTTAGAGGTCATTTCTTTTGGAATCTGTATTCGAAAAAATCAGACAATGAATCCCTGAAGCCAGCAATTTTTTTTGATCAAATAATCTATCAAAAGCCTAATTATAAAACAACATTCGATATAGACAGCTCAGTTTTCTTATCAAATACTCGTTATGAAAAGAATGAGCCTGTACATCTAAAAATCAATAATTCGGAAACACCTATACTCATAAACCTAAAATACTATGCAGGACCTGAAGCTAGATATTGTCCAGCAGGAGTATATAATTTTATCAAGGATGAAAACGGCAATCACAAGCTACATGTTAATTCAGAAAACTGCATACATTGTAAAACTTGTGATATAAAAGACATTACACAAAATATAACCTGGGAGACACCTCAAGGAGGTAGCGGCCCTGCTTACAACGGTATGTAATTTTCTAAAAAGGACCTGATAATTTATCAAAAATGGATATATTCTCTACAGTTGAAATATCTTGGTTAATATCCTCACCATTAGCAATAGATCTTAGTAATCTCCTCATGATTTTACCAGATCTTGTCTTTGGTAGGCTATCACAGAATATAATATCTTTTGGTTTAGCTATAGGCCCTATTTCACAAGAAATCCAATTACGTAACTCCTTCGCTATATTGATAGCCTCATCTTTAGAAGGCTTATCCCCCTTCATAACTATAAAAGCAACCACAGCTTCACCAGTAGTATCATCAGATCGTCCTATAACAGCTGCCTCTGAAACCTTAATATTTGAAACCAAAGCTGATTCTATCTCCATTGTTCCTAATCTATGACCTGATACATTTAGAACATCATCAATCCTACCCATAATCCAAAAATATCCATCACTGTCACGTTGTGCCCCATCTCCTGCTAAATAATAGCCACGAAGCTCTTCTGGAAAATAACTTGTTATAAAACGTTCGGTATTTCCCCATATATTACGTATCATTCCAGGCCATGGTTTTTTAATCACTAAAAATCCACCGGTAAAGTTGGGAACTTCCTCTCCAGACTCGTCAACTATAGCAGCAGATATTCCAGGAAGAGGTAATGAACAAGAGCCTGGTTTTAAATAACTTAAACAAGGCAACGGTGTTATCATGTGTCCTCCTGTCTCTGTTTGCCACCAGGTATCAGCAACTGGACAATTCCCTTTACCTACATTTTCATAATACCATTTCCATGTATTAGGACTAATAGGCTCACCGACAGATCCTATTATGCGCAAACTACTGAGATCAAAATTCTCTGGATGTACATTGTTATCAATATCTGATGATTTTATTAAAGAACGTATAGCTGTAGGAGCAGTATAAAAAACACTAACTCTATGATTTTCTATCATTTTCCAAAATCTAGCAGAATTAGGATAAGTTGGTACTCCTTCAAAAATTACCTGTGTAAGACCTATAGACAAAGGGCCATAAGCAATATACGTATGTCCAGTTATCCAACCAACATCAGCTGTGCACCAAAAGATATCGTTATCATGAGTATCGAATGTCCATCGCATTGTCATTTTAGCCCATAATAAATAACCTGCGGATGAATGTTGTATACCTTTAGGCTTTCCGGTTGATCCTGATGTGTATAAAACAAATAAAGGATGCTCTGCATCAACAAAAACAGGATCACAATAATCTAATTCATTTTCCTCTATATCATTCATCCATAAATCACGACCATTAAACCAATTAATATCGCTTCCAATACGCTTATAAACAATAACATTTTTTATATTTTCACACTTTCCTAAATTAATTGCATCGTCAACAGCTGCTTTTAATGGTATTTTTTTACCACCTCTTTTTTGATAGTCAGAAGTAATAATAATAGATGCTCCAATATCTAATATACGCTCATGTAAACTCTTAGAAGAAAACCCGCCGAACACCACGGAATGAATTATCCCTAGTCTTGCACAGGCTTGCATAGCTACAATTACTTCAATAGACATAGGCATATATATTACACATCTGTCTCCGATTTTATAACCTAGATTTTTTAGACCGTTCGCAAATCTACAAACTCTTTTAAGTAAATTCTTATAAGTAATACTTGTGATTTCGCCATCATCAGATTCAAATATAATTGCAGTTTTATCTGAGTTTCCATTTGTCAAATGAACATCTAAACAATTAAATGTTACATTTATTTTTCCATCTATAAACCATTTATAATGAGGCTTGTTAGAATCATCCAATACCTTAGTAAAGACCTTAGACCAAGATAAAAGCTCAGTAGCGTAATCACCCCAAAATTTTTCAAAATTATTTTCTGCTTTTAAACATAAATTTTTATAAGATTCATAGCTAGGAATTGATGCTCCTAACACGTTACAATTTGTATTTGATACCTTATCATCTGTCATGAACGACTGGATCGCATTAGACATAATGCTATCTCCATTTAATTATTTTTTAAATTTTTATAACACAAATATTTTTACACTAATCAACTAAACGGCTATAAGTGAATCTATGCCTGCTCTAGCTATATCAGCATCTTCGTTTGATTTTGCTCCAGATACACCGACAGCACCAATAATATTATTTTCTATAATAATTGGCACGCCACCTTCTAACATTCCTTCTATTATGGGAGCTGATAGAAATGAATAACGACCAGAATTTATTATTTCTTCATATACTAATGATTCTCTTCTGCCTAAAGCTGATGTCTTTGCCTTAGCTAAGGATATATGGGATGATATTGCTGGTGCTCCATCAAGACGCAACATTCCCAATAGATGCCCTCCATCATCTACTACTGATATTGCCACATTCAAATTTTTATTTAATGAATACAACTCAGAAGATTTTATTATTAATTTTACATCATCTGCTGTAAGAAAATATTTAGACTTCATAATTACCTCTTTATAAAATACAATCTAATAATTAATTCAAATTATTAATAACATATACAGTTCCATATATGATTAAATATAAAATGGAATAGTATATTTACATGGTCTGGGTACTAACTTAAATAGAAAAGCAAGGTTGATTAATTCTCAAACAATCCTAATATATCCTAGTCAAAATGGAAAACATAGAAGCAAACTATAAACACCTAAGATCGGCTATAAAGGCAACTAAACTTGTAATAAATATTTGCTTGGTTACAATGATAGTTTTTGTGTTATCTATTGTTACAGGGTGCTCTACACTAGATAGTTATAATAAAACTAAAACTAAAACAAAGAAGTATTATAATAGAATTCAGGAACAGAAAAAGCTACATTCTACCGTAAAAAATAGCTTTAAAAAATCTGATATTAAAAAGAAGAATAAAAGATTCTATCTTTTTGTTAGTGAGGCATTGGATAATTTAGGCAAACCTTATCATTTTGGTGGGGAAAATCCACGTGATGGGTTTGACTGTAGTGGTCTAATTTATTATTGCGCAAAAAAATCTTTAAATATAAATCTACCAAGAACATCTAAAAAAATCGCAGAAATGAGTAAGCCAGTGAAAAAAAATCAATTGCAAACTGGTGACTTACTATTCTTTAATATAAATAGAAATAAATATTCACATGTAGGCATATACTTATGTGATGATCTTTTCATACATTCGCCTAGAAGTGGTAGGTATGTAGAAATAAGCAGCATTAAAAAAAGCTACTGGTCTAGAAAATTTATAGCTGCCCATAGAATAATAAAATAGTATCTAAATAAAACTTGTATTACTCCTTATATATGAATTTAAATTTAATATTTGGTTCATTAGAAACATATTAAATAATATAACTAGTATATGAGGCATTAATACGCCAATGAATGAACTAATATTCTGATAAAAAACTAAAGATCTTACCAAATTTGTCAAACTTATATATAGAAAACATATCAACAAAGATATAAGTGAATTTATAAATCCTCCATTTCTAGTATTTATAAATCCTAGCGGCACCGCCAAAAATGATAAGTTTAAAAACATTATAAAAGATGAAAAACGCCAAACTATATGGAAGATAGAAGACAAGCTGTTATCATGTATTAAATCAATTATAGAGCTACATTTTAATAATTTGTTTTCAGAATTTTTCACATTGTTATCACTATTAAAATGCATGCCATAATTATCGAAATGATATAAAAAAGAGTCTAGTCCTGATATACTAGGAGGCATATCTAAGCGATCTACATTGCGCATAACAATAGAGCTATTATCTCCATTTATTACAAAATTTACTCTTTCTGCCACTATTATAGATAGATAACCATCTTCTGTAATTTTATTAATAAATACATCACTACATACTAAACTTGTATTAGTACAATTTTCTGCAAAAAAAATGAAATTATTATCGCTAGATTTTATAAATCTACCTGAGGAGTTTTTATATAAATTTACTTGGCTTTCTTGTGAATATATATTGTTAATTTTATCAATCTGCCGATAAGCCCACGGAGATAAAAATAGTGATAAGATTAGAACAATTATAGATATTGGTGCTGATACTTTAGATACAGGAATAAACCAATTTTTTAAAGATACTCCACTGGAAAGCCATACAATCATCTCATGTTCTAAACTACTACGCATTACAGTAAATAGAACAGCAATGAACATCGCAACTTGTATAATAATAGGAGATGCTGTAATTAATGATAATACTGACAAGATAAAAATTATTTTTATAGATATTACTTCGAAATGAGTAATTAAACGAACAACAAAAAAACATATCCAGACCATGGTTAATACTAATAACTGTATAGAAAAACGATTAATAATTTCTCTAGCTACAAAGTGACTGAATATTGACTGCATCAAAATATTTAAACAATATATTATTATAGGAATAAAAAATTACATGGAAATTAACATATCAAACAATATCAATAAAATACATGAAATACAAACTGAAGCTATAAGTATAGGTATATTTTCTGATGAGGATTTAATAAATAGCTCTGAGATAACCAGGAAAATAGATAGCGACACCATTATAAATCTGATAAAAAATGATTTTCAAGCAAATATAGGACAAATTATAGTTTTATATAATATAAATAACATATTAGCAAAAAGGATAATCTTAGTAGGGTTAGGAAAAAAAACAAAATTTAGCGTCGATAATTACATAAGAGCCGAAGAAACATTAGTAAAAACATGCATTTCTCACAATATTAGCGAATATTGCTCTGCTTTGATAATGCGACTGGATACCAATATATGCAAAAAGACTGCAATAAGAAATGCTGTTATATCAATTAAAAATGCTACGTATAAATATACTGAAACAATAAGTGAAAAAGAAAACAAAAAAATAAGATGTTTTACAATTGTAACGAACGAAAAAGATCAAGAAAAAATAAAAAATGGTGCAGATGAAGGTAACTATATAGCAAATGGCATATCACTTTCTAGAAAACTTGCAGATTTACCTAGCAATATATGCACGCCATCTCATATAGCGAAAACAGCTAAGGAATTAGCTGATGAATTTGATTCTATTAGCGTAAATATTATGGATTACGAACAAGTATATAAACTAGGCATGAGAGCATTTATATCAGTAGCTAAAGGATCAAAAGAACCATTAAAATTTATAGAGATAATGTATAAAAGCAATAAAAAAAACAATAAAGACCCTATAGTTATAATAGGAAAAGGCATTACTTTTGATTCTGGCGGAATTTCATTAAAACCTTCTAATTCTATGCATGAGATGAAATATGATATGTGTGGAGCTTCTACTGTAATCGGCCTGTTCAAAGTAATACCACAATTAAAAATAGATCGCGATATAATAGGACTAATACCAGCCTGTGAAAATATGCCTAGCGGAAACTCCAATAAGCCAGGTGATGTTGTATCTAGCATGTCTGGGAAGACAATAGAAATTATCAATACTGATGCTGAGGGACGATTAATTCTATGTGATGCATTAACCTATGCAAAAAAATTTAATCCGGATCTTGTAATTGACATAGCAACATTAACTGGAGCTTGTGTTATTGCTCTTGGAAATGTTTATACAGGGTTATTTTCAAATAATGATGAAATAGCAAAAAAAATCATACGAGCTGGAAAATCTTCTAAAGATCCAGTTTGGAGAATGCCCGTAGATATATCTTATTTAGATTTATTAAAATCAAATTTTGCTGATTTGTCAAATACAGGAGGAGCATCTGCTGGAGCAATAACAGCTGCTTGCTTTTTATCAGAATTTGCAGAAACATATAAATGGGCACATCTTGATATAGCAGGAACAGCTTGGAAAAAAAATAATAAAGGATCTACAGGAAGACCTATTCCATTACTAGTAAATTTTTTGATAGATATTAATAATGGAAATTAATTTTATTTTTGGAATAAAAAAAAGGATGGATGCTGTCTGTCAAATAATAAATGGATACTATCTAAATAAAAGGAGAGTAGTTGTATATTCTAACGAATATGATATTTTATGCAAACTAAATATAATGTTATGGACTTTCAAAGACGTATCTTTTATACCACACTCATTCTATCAAAAAAAAAACAATTGCGAAGAGGAATATATAATTATTTCTGATTATCTATCACAAACAAGCCACATAAAAAACAATGAGATGTTGTTGGTTAACATGTCTAATATCTTACCCTTGTGTTATAATGACTTTGATTGTGTCGTAGAGATAGTAACAGAAGATGAACAAGAGCGCAGTGAGGCTAGGTCTAGATGGAGGACTTATAAAAATGATGGTCATATATTGACAAGTTGTCATTTTAATGATTTAGTCTTTTCTAAATAGGACGTTTTTGTCGCGCAGTCAAATAATATAGATATTTATCTTGAATGATTAACGTGTAACCTATAGACTTACATTTACAATAAATGTAGGTTTGGGTGATTTTTGTATTTTAGATAAAATAATCCTCAATATAGAATCTATTAACTAATAATAATTAGAGGTTAAAAATGAACAATTACCGATCATCCCAATTTAGAGCAAGCGTTGTTATAGATCAGAATGGTGAAATTGTACGTAATAATGTCTTGCGTAATACATACTGGTTATTAGCTATTTCTCTAATACCAACCGTCTTAGGGGCAATTTTTGGAATAGTTTCCGGAATAAATTACGGAATGTTATCGAATCCTGGTATATCTACGATAGTATTTTTTATCGGAGCTTTTACCTTAATGTCTTGTATTGAAAAAAATAAAAATAATATTTTTGGTGTGTTATTCCTCTTAGTATTCACTTTTTTCATGGGTATAATGCTTTCTCGTCTGTTAGGAATAATAATAGGCATGCATAACGGGGCCCAGATAATATCTATGTCTTTTGGCGGCACTGCTATAATCTTTAGCGTAATGAATTTTTTGGCAAACACTACAAAACGTGATTTATCTAACTTTACAAAATGGGTTTCTATTGGAGCGGTATTAATGTTATTCGCAGCAATAGCTAATATATTTATGCATATTAGCGCCCTTTCTTTAACTATATCTATGATATCTATTATAATATTCTCATCTTTTATTCTAATTGATATTCAAAGAGTTGTTAACAATGGCGAGACTAATTATATATCAGCAACCTTAGCAATATATTTAGACATATATAATGTCTTTAGTAATCTATTAATAATTATTGGATTTATGAATAATAACAGAGAATAATTTAATTAGATGTAGTGGAGTAGTGGAGATTAAATAGGATTTTTTTGGTTAATAGTTCTTTACCTCCTAGCATAGTCTCCATCCTTCTTCGCAAGTCTAAACGTAAAACAGGCTCCAATCCCTGATTATTAAAATCAGGCTCTGATTTATCAATTCCGTATCCTATTTCTTTTAATAAAAACCACTCAAATCTCCTTAGAATACTAGCTTTGTAATTAGACTTATTACATAAATATTTTAAAGAATTACTGTATTCATCAAATAATGAAGGATGAGAATCCTCACTAGCCAGAGAATATAAAATTAATTCATTCATGTACCAGGCAGACATTAATGAATCACCCGGAAGTAAAAATATCTCTCCTAAATCAGCTCTAACTAGAGTTTTTATATTAGAAGTATTATTTTTCCAGGCCAACAACAAATGCTGAAAAGACAATAAAACAGGCCTTAATTGAGAATATGGTCTCTTAGCCCCTTTGGCAACAATAGAAATACAACCATGATTACGAGAGAATATTTTTATAATTGATGAGGTTTCCTTCCATGGGATACTATGCAAAACATAACAATCATCCTCTACAAAACTAGATTTAAATCTACTCATAGCCCATGATTTCCAAAAATTCTTTTTTATTAGACCAATTTTTGCAAACTTTTATATATATTTCCAAATATACTTTTTTATCTAATAGTTTCACAATATCTTGACGTGATTCTGTTGCAATGCGCTTCATATGCAATCCATGTGATCCTAATAATATTGCTCTATGGGTAATACGTTCCACAATTATACATGCATATATATATACAAGATTAGCCTGCTCATCCCATTTTTCTATAATTACAGCACACTTATAAGGTATTTCATCACCAACAAGCCTAAAAACTTTTTCTCTTATTATTTCAGAAACAAAAAATTTAGCTGGTCTGTCAGTTAAAACATCATCATCAAAAATCTTTTCTTTATAAGGCAAATATTTAGAAATATCATGTAATAAAGGTTCAAGTTGATATTTTTTAGAAGCACTAATAGGTATGACTGAGCTATATGGATAGTATTTAGTTGCATTATTAATAAATGGTAATAGTAAGTTTTTATCTTTTAGTAAATCAATTTTATTAATAGCCAGTAATACTGTTTTAAATTTAGGTATTATCTCTAATAAATTATTGTCTTCATTATTCCACTTACATGCTTCAATAACATGTACTACTATATCAACATCCATTAAAGCTTTACTTACTAATCTATTCATCATACGAGTCATAGTGCTTACATACTTTATTTGAAACCCAGGAGTATCTACAAAAACAAATTGCTCATTGCCCCTAGTTAGAACTCCATTAATTTTATGACGAGTAGTTTGAGCTTTTTTGGAAACTATAGAAATTTTTTCTCCAATCAATGCATTATTAAGAGTAGATTTACCAACATTTGGACAACCAATAATAGCAATAAATCCAGACTTGTACTTTTCTATGGAATTTTTCATTATAAGTTTAAAAAATTATACCTTTATGCTTTTATATAAATAACAATCTAAATAATTTGAAGATGTTAATATATTAATAGCGATCTTAGCAGCTGCTTGCTCAGCAGAACGTCTTGTATCACCTAATGCTTTTGTTTTTATATTGAGCTCAGATATAATACATTCAATCTCAAAGCGTTGATTATGCGCAGCTCCATTTATATTAACTATCAAATAACGAGGTAGCGATATCTTTCTAGACTGTAATAACTCTTGCAGTAAACTTTTTGCATCTTTACACATAGTCTTTAGATCTAGATTATTCAAAAGCTTAACAAATTGCTTTTCAATAACAATTCTGGCCTCATTAAAACTAGAATCTTTGAAAACAGCTCCGAATACTGCCTCAAGACAATCAGCTAATATTGAGGGTCTATTACAACCACCACTTTTTAACTCTCCATCGCCTAACTTTAAATATCTTGATAAATTTAAATCGCTAGCTATTGTAGCTAAAGAATTTTGCTGAACTAGTCTGGCTCTCAAACGTGATAATCCACCTTCATCAATATCTGAATACTTCTCAAATAAAAAAATGGTGATTGCAAAATTAAGTACAGAATCCCCAAGAAACTCTAACCTTTCATTATGAGGAGAACCATAACTACGATGAGTAAGCGCTAGTTCCAATAAATTATTGTTACTGAATTTATAATTTAAACTATATTCCAATTCAAGAAAAGACATAATAATTAATTTAAATAACCTATACGACCAATATCATTAAAATTCATCCATATAAAAAAAGCTCTACCTACAATATTGTGATATGGAACAAATCCCCAATATCTACTATCAAAGCTATTATCTCTATTATCACCCATAACAAAATAATTATCATCAGGAACTATACAACTAAAATCACCATCAGAATATTTAAAATTTTCTAAAAATGGAAATTTGAAATGTGGACTCAAACTATTGATATATCCTTCATTTGATAATATTTTATAAACAATATTATCTAAAAACTCATTATATCTATTAATAAAACGCATAGAATTATGATCATAATAAAAACCATCTCTATGATTATCTATTTCAATATCGTTGATGAATAGTTGTTTTTTTTTGTAGGATATTTTATCCCCTGGTAAACCTATTATGCGTTTTATATAGTCAACTTTCTTAGAGTAAGGATAATGAAATACAATTACATCGCCTCTTTTAGGTTTTGATAATAATAGAATATCATAATTTAAAAATGGTAACTTTATACTATAACTATGTTTATTCACTATAATAAAATCACCTGGTTGTAAAGTAGGCAACATAGACTCGGAAGGAATACGAAATGGCTCAAAAACAAAAGATCTAAATAAAAAAACTACTAATAGAACAGGAAAAATATTTATAGAACAGTTTGATAAATAAAGTAATTTCTTATAATAAATATTACCTGTATCAGAGGTTATATTTTTTCTTCTGCGTAAATATAAGATATTAATCAACCACAACATAGCTGTTGTTAGTAATATAATAAACAAAAATAAATTAAATAATTGACTCATTAAATTAATAAATTTTATTTGTCATCGACTTTTAGGACTGCTAAAAAAGCGTCTTGTGGTATTTCAATATTGCCAACATTCTTCATTCTTTTCTTTCCAGCTTTTTGCTTTTCTAATAATTTTTTCTTTCTGCTTATATCTCCACCATAACACTTAGCCAAAACATTTTTTCGTAACGCTTTAACATTTTCACGAGCTATAATGTCAGATCCTATAGCTGCTTGAATAACAACATCGTACATCTGTCTAGGAATAACAGATCTCATGCGTACTACCATATTACGAGCACGCAAACGAGCATTTGCACGATGAACTATCATAGATAAAGCATCAATTTTATTATTATTTATAATAACATCAACTTTTACAACATCTGCGGCACGATACTCTAAAAACTCATAATCCATAGAGGCATAACCATGAGATATAGATTTCAAGCGATCAAAAAAATCTAAAACAATCTCAGCTAATGGCATCTCATAAGTTATATTTACTTGACGTCCATAGTAAACCATGTCTACTTGAACTCCACGCTTACTATTACATAAAGTCATAACTATACCAACATAGTCTTTAGGCATAAATAACTTAACAATTACTATCGGCTCACGAATTTCTTCCAAAGAGCCTGATATTGGCATATGTGATGGACTACCTATCATTTCTACGGCACCACTTTTTCTTGCTACCTGATACACAACAGATGGAGCAGTAGTAATTATATTCATACTGAATTCACGTTCCAGTCTTTCCTGTACAATTTCCATATGCAATAAACCAAGAAAACCACAACGGAATCCAAAACCGAGCGCCTCAGAAGATTCAGGCTCAAATACTAATGAAGCATCATTTAGCTTTAATTTATTTAAAGATATATGTAACTGTTCATATTCGGAATTTTCAACTGGATAAATTCCGGCAAAAACTTGAGACTGAACATTTTTAAATCCTGGCAAAGGATCTAACGATGGATTCATATATGTAGTAATAGTATCTCCAACTTTAGCATGTTGAAGGTCTCTGATCCCAGCAACAACAAAACCAACATCTCCAGCTGATAATAAGTCTCTTGACTCTGATTTAGGAGTGAATACACCGGTTTGTTCACATATATACGTACAATTAGTTGACATAAATAGAATTTTATCTTTTGGTCTTAAAATACCATTTACAATCCTAACTAAAGCAACAACTCCTATATAACTATCAAACCAAGAATCTATAATAAGAGCTTGTAACGGCTGATCAAATGATCCTTTAGGCGAAGGTATTTTCGTAACTATTAACTCCAAGATATCATCTATGCCAACACCAGTTTTTGCACTTATAGAAATAGCATTTTTAGAATCTATTCCTATAAAATCTTCAATTTCCTTTTTGACACTACATGGATCAGATTGTGGTAAATCAATTTTATTTAGTACTGGCAAAACCTCAACACCCAAATCAATTGCCATATAACAATTTGCAACAGTCTGAGCTTCTACACCTTGAGAAGCATCTACAACTAATAATGCACCTTCACATGCAGAAAGAGAACGACTCACTTCATATGAAAAATCTACATGACCAGGAGTATCTATCATATTTAATTTATATGTAATACCATCTTTTGCTAGATAATTAAGACAAACAGTTTGTGCCTTAATTGTTATACCTCTTTCTCTTTCTATATCCATGGAATCTAAAATCTGATTAGACATCTCCCTTTCTACCAAACCGCCACACTTCTGTATCAAACGATCGGCTAAAGTTGATTTGCCATGGTCAATATGGGCAATAATGGAAAAATTACGAATTTGTTTCATAAATAAAATATTTTTAATACTATAGTTAAATGCAATTCTAAGTAATTGGTTAATATTAGTTATATACTAGTTAAATTTTATAGGAATCCATTGAGTTTGCTCGCCACGTCTTACAAGTAAAGCTAAAGATCTATTTTTACAAAGAGTTTTAATATGTTTTCCAAAATCCTTAACTCCATTTATGCAATACTCGTTAATAGCAAGTATCATGTCTCCTTGTTTTAGACCACAAGAAGCTGCTATTCCGAATGATTTCTTTACCAATACACCACCATTGATCCGTAAATTTGAACAAACATCACTAGGTATATCTGCCACTTTTAAACCAATACTATCAAAAACAATAGAACCTTTATCTAAATTGCTATTATTGTCAACAATACAAGAATTAGCAGATTGAATCTCTCCTACCTTAACATCTATTTTTATCTTCTTTCCATGACGAAATACAATTAGAGTAGATTTGCTTCCTGGTTTTGCTTCTCCAACTATGCGAGGTAAATCTGTATGTTTTTTTATATTCTCATTATTGAAACTTAAAATAACATCACCAGCAATAATACCTGAAAGATCTGCGGGACTACCATTCTCAACGTAACTAACCAAGGCCCCATAAGAATTTACTAATCCAAGAGCATCCGCAACTTCTTTGCTTATTTCTCCTATATGGACTCCAATTCGTCCACGTATAACTTTACCTGATAACCGTAATTGCTCAGCAACTCTCATTGCCTCATCTATTGGGATAGACAGCGAGATACCCATAAACCCACCACTACGTGATATAATTTGAGAGTTTACTCCAATTACCTCGCCATTTAAATTAAGTAGAGGACCACCGGAATTTCCAGGGTTAACAGCAACATCAGCTTGGATAAATGATAAATAATCCCCAGTATCTCTACCTATAGCACTTACTATACCTGCAGTAACAGTAGAGTCCAACCCAAATGGAGATCCTATTGCTAAAACCCATTGCCCCTTTCTAACAAAATTAACACTGCCTATAGATAAAGGCTTGGTGTTTTTATTATCTATTTTCAGTAAAGCAATATCTGTACGATCATCTGTACCAACAACTTTTGCAATAAATTCTTTTCCATCATAAAGAGTAACAATTATTTCTGTTGCATCTATAATAACGTGATTATTGGTCAATATATAACCATCATCAGAAATAAAAAAACCAGACCCCATTCCTCTTGGAATTATTTTTTCTTCGTTAACTTGTGGAGGATAAATAGGAACAGGTTGTTGCAATTGCGGTCCAAAAAACCATCTAAAAAAATCATAAGGATCATTGTTAAAGTTATTGCTAGCATCTCTATTTGCTATATTTGTCATGGTACGTATATTAACAACAGAAGACTCTACTTTCTCAACAATATTTGTAAAATCTGGCAAATTAAGAGAAGAATTATTTGTTAAACCAGCTATAGATTGCGCGTAAACAGAGATATAGCACGAGGCTAAACACAATTTTATTATGATTAACGTTGATAAGAATATCCTAGAAATAAAAAGTCTAGATACTTTAATTTCCAACATCTATAAATCCTCATTTTAAATATAATAGGGAAACAAATCTAAAATTAACTAAGAGCATCTGTGACTTTAGTAATTAAAAATATTTCCCAATTAAATAATTTTTTAAAAAATAATATATAAACTATTTTACAAATTACATAATATATAAAATCTATAAAAATAAACTCTACATTTTACGCATAATGATAGTACCATTGGTACCACCAAAACCAAATGAATTAGAAATTGCAACATTAATATTCATATCTCTAGCATCTTTTGAGCAATAATCTAAATCACAATCACTATCTTGATTAAATATATTAATAGTTGGAGGAGATATTTGTTTATAGACTGCCATAGCTGTAAATATAGCCTCAATACCACCAGCAGCTCCCAATAAATGACCTGTCATGGATTTAGTTGAGTTAACTACCAAATTATATGCGTGATCTTTAAAAAGCATTTTTAAAGCATCCGTTTCATTCCTATCGCCTATAACAGTAGAAGTTCCATGAGCATTTACATAATCTACTTGATCGTAATTAATGCTTCCATTTTTCAATGCCATTAACATTCCATTATAAGCCCCATCTTTATTAGGAGAGGTAATATGAAATGCATCTGAACTCATGCCATATCCGACTAGCTCACTATAAATTCTAGCGCCACGACGTTTTGCATGCTCATACTCTTCTAGAACTACTACACCTGCTCCTTCACCTAAAACAAATCCATCCCTATCTTTATCCCAAGGCCTAGAAGCTGTTTTAGGATCATCATTGCGCTCAGACAAAGCACGCATAGCAGCAAAACCACCTACGCCAAGCGGAGAAACAGTTGATTCTGCTCCTCCAGCCAACATAACATCGGCGTCACCATATTCTATTAAACGAGATGCATCTCCTATACAATGTAACCCTGTGGTACAAGCAGACACAAGAGCATAATTAGGACCTTTAAAACCATACAATATTGAAACATGCCCAGATATTAGGTTAATAAGTGATGCTGGAACAAAAAATGGTGATATCCTGCGTAAACCTCTATCTAAAACTTCTGTCTGCGTCTCTTCTATTTTCTGCAAACCACCAATACCTGATCCTACTACAACACCAATCCTACTTGCATTAGTTTCGTTTAATTCCAAACCACAATCTTGCCATGCCTGTATACTAGCAGCAACGCCGTAGTGAATAAAGGTATCCATATGACGAGCTTCCCTAGCCGGAATATAACTAGAAATATCAAAATTAGAAACCTCTCCAGCTATACGAACAGAAAGATTAGAAGGATTAAATTTAGTAATTAATCCAATGCCAGAAACACCATTAACTATATTATCCCAAGCAATATTTAAACTATTACCAACAGGTGAAACTATACCAATACCAGTAACAACTACTCGCCGTTTCAACAGACACTCCTTAACTAGAAAAAACGGTTACCAAATATAAAACTATAAATCGAAGCTAAATACAATAGAATTTGGCATCATAATTCACAAGACATCTATGCCAAATGCTAAAAATATTACTTCTTGACTGAGATATAGTCTATGGCCTGTTGAACCGTTGTGATTTTCTCAGCATCCTCATCTGGAATCTCAGTCTCGAACTCATCTTCCAATGCCATAACCAATTCAACCATATCAAGAGAGTCAGCCCCAAGATCATCTATAAAAGATGAATTTATACTTATATCAGACTCGCCTACACCTAGTTGCTCAGATACAATCTTCCTAACACGCTGCTCTATACTATCCATCTACATCCCCAAATTACAATAACAAAATTATAAAAATAATACTTTAAAAAATACAAATGGCTTATTAATACCATTCCCCACAAATAATCTAAATATGCCACTAAGATTTTACATGTGCATCCCTCCATTCACATGCAAAGTGGTACCATTTATGTAGCTAGCTTTAGAACTTGCTAAAAATGATACAGCATAAGCTATATCATCATCAGAACCAAGTCTACCTGATGGTATCTGTTTTAATATCAAATCAATTTTTTCTTGACTTATAGCTTTAGTCATATCTGTATCTATAAAACCAGGAGCTACGCAATTTACTGTTATACCTCGGCTACCTAACTCCTTAGCTAAAGATTTCGAAAATCCAGAAATAGCAGCTTTTGAAGCTGCATAATTAGCTTGACCTTTGTTGCCTATGGAACCGATAACTGATGTAATATTAATTATGCGACCCCATCTTTTTTTCATCATGTTATGCAAAACAAACTTAGTAATACGAAAAACAGAATTAAGATTAGTATTAATAACATCATTCCATTCTTCATCTTTCATTCTTATGAAAAGCATATCTCTTGTAATACCAACATTATTAACTAAAATATCAATATTAAACATATCATTTGCAAGACTATCTAGTGCTAAATTACAACCATCAATATCATTTACATTTAAAACAATACCTTTAACTCCTAAACCACCTAAATCAGCATTAATTATATCCACTCCAGACTCGCTAGTTGCTGTTCCTATAACACTAGCCCCTCTATAAGCTAATTCTTTTGCAATAGCTCTACCTATACCTCTCGTTGCTCCAGTTACGAAAGCATTCTTTCCTTTAAGTTCCATAAAGCAACTCACATAGTATTAATTAACAAGCATAATGGCTTTATTTAAAGAATTATAATCTCTAATAGATATTGTTACTAACTCTGGGTCTATACGTTTAATTAAGTTAGACAAAACACTACCAGGACCAAATTCTAAAATATGAGTTACGCCCATCATTTTCATATATTGAACAGTCTCAACCCATCGTACTGGACTCCAGGCTTGACGAACCAATGCATCACGAATTAAAACTGGATCATTTTCTATTTTAACATCTACATTATTTATAACATCTACTTTTGGTGCTTTTATATCAATAGAATCAAGAAAATAAAATAAATATTTTGATATTGGTTTTAATATTGTCGAATGAAACGGAGCTGAAACAGGAAGCATAATAGTACGTTTTGCACCCAAAGCTTTTGCCTCTTTACAAGAGCTAATTACAGCATCTTTATGTCCTGCAATCACAATCTGTAAAGGAGAATTATAATTAGCTATCTCAACAATATGAACATCATTGCTATTTCTATTACAGATTAATACTACATCATCTTGTTCTATGCCAATAATCGCAGCCATAGCGCTATGATCAGCAGGAATAACAGATTGCATTAATTCAGCTCTATAACGAACTAACCTCAAACAGTCAGAAAAAGAGATAGCTCCAGAAGCAGCCAAAGCTGTATATTCCCCTAAACTATGTCCTGCCATAATATCAGGATCCCTACCACCAGATTCACGCCATACTAAAAAAAATGATAGGCATACAGCTAACATTATAGGTTGAGTATTAACAGTAAGATTTAGAGATTCCAAAGGACCTTTTGATATAAGACTTTTAAGATCTTGTTTCAATATACTAGAAGCCTCCAGCATAACACTATTTATCGTCTCATTATTCCAAGAATCTAACATTCCTAAATACTGCGATCCTTGGCCTGGAAAAACAAAAGCAATTTTCATATAAATTTCATTAATTAATTTTTTTATATGCGAACCAATAATGATCCCCAGGTAAAACCACCACCAACACCTTGAATAAGAACAAGATCACCATTTTTGATTCTTCCATCTAGTTTTGCAACATTAAAAGCGAGAGGGATACTAGCAGCTGATGTATTAGCATGCTTATCTACAGTTATAACAAACTTATCATTGCTTATACCTAATCTACGACTCAACATTTTTATAATTCTTATATTAGCTTGATGTGGAATAAACCAATTTATACTATTTATATCAACACATGCTTTATCACATACCGCCCGTGCTGATTCTTCCAAAACATATACTGCATTCTTAAAAACCGATTGGCCATCCATCCTTACAAATGGGCAACCATTTACATTGCCCCTATCAAAATGCCCGGAAACACTTAGAATATCTGAGATTGATCCATCTGAAGATATACAGGATGATAATATACCACAATCATAAGAAGCTGTAAGAACAAAAGCACCTGCCCCATCTCCAAAAAGAACACATGTACTACGATCATTCCAATCCAAAATGCGAGAAAACTTTTCAGCTCCAATAACAAGAACATTCTTTGCTTTGCCAGAACAAATAAAACTTTCTGCTGTTGATAAGGAATATATGAACCCACTACAAGCTGCCTGCAAGTCAAAAGCAGCGGCACGACTTGCATTCAACTTGGATTGAACAACACATGCAGTACTTGGAAATACACAATCAGGCGTTGATGTTGCCACTATTATTAAATCAATATCAGATGCATCAATGCCAGAGTCAATTAAAGCCATTCTTGCAGACTCAACAGCCATATGACTAGTATTAACATCAACATCAGCAACATAACGTTGTTTAATACCCGTGCGTTGTACAATCCAATCATCAGAAGTATGAATGCCCCTGCATAATAAATCCTTAGCCAAATCATTATTAGAAACAACTGTACTTGGCAAGAAAGACCCAGAACCAACAATTCTGGTATATATCATAAAACTTCCTGGAAATTATATAGGTCAATCATTATGACCTAAGCAATTGATTAATCTGAGACAACTTATCTATTGTTCTTGCTAAGAGATTATTTATAATAGCCTCGCGAGAGCGTTTTAAAGCAAAATAGAAAGATTTCACATCAGCCGACCCATGACTTTTAAAAACAATACCTCTTAGACCTAATAGAGAGGCCCCATTATATCTCCTATTATCCAATCTATTTTTTAACCTTTTTAATGTCGAATTAGCTATAAAACTAGTAAGCAATGAAAACCAATTACGTTGAAATTCCTCTCTAACTACTCCAGAAAACATCTTAGCAATACCCTCTACTGACTTAAGTACGATATTACCTACAAAACCATCACATACTACAACATTAACTATTCCCTTAAATATATCATTACCCTCTATATTGCCATAAAAATTTAAAGGGCTAGATAATAGAAGATTACTAGCTTCTTTAACAATTTCATTGCCCTTTATAACTTCAGATCCAACATTCAATAGACCAATACTAGGATCTTTAATGTATTCCACTGCCTGTAATAATGCAGTTCCCATTATAGAAAATTGCAACAAATTATTAGCAGAACAATCTACATTTGCACCAAGGTCTAACATGGCAGTAACCCCGCCATTTTGTATCGGAAGAAAAGCAGCAATAGCTGGGCGGTCAATCCCATCTAAAGTCTTTAAAATATATCGTGATATCGCCATCCAAGCACCAGTATTTCCAGCAGAAATACAAGCATCAGCATTGCATTTCTTAACCTCCTGGACTGCAATATACATAGATGATTTTTTCTTTTTTCTAAGAGCTACATCAATAGTATCACTCATGGTTACAACTTCATCTGAATGTACTATGTGAACTCTATTAAAAGGCACTCCATCAATAAGATTGAGGGCAGACTTGATGAGAGGCTCAACACCAACCAACAATAAATCAACATCACCATAATCATTGGCAAAATTAACAGAGGCTGGTACTGTAACGTCTAAACCAAAATCTCCACCCATACAATCAATAGCAATACGCATCAGCTGATTCAACGGAAAATATAATTATTTAAATACTATAGTACCATAGGCCTAATCATCATTTTTTAAATTTATGACTTTTTTCCCTCGATAAAATCCGGTAGAACTTACATGATGACGAAGATGAATCTCTCCTGTTTTAGATTCTATCGCTGTAGAAGGTAACGATAAAAAATCATGAGAACGATGTTTTCCTCTTCTAGAAGAAGATTTTTTATTTTGTTGAACTGCCATTGTAACTCCCTAAAGCCACCTAACCTAATAAAGACAAAGGTATTATAATAATTAACTAGAATTAAATAAATACCCACTAATTAAATAAAACATTAAAAAATACTAACAAGCAAATAATATAATTAGCAAGTATAATTGAGACTATGTATTAATCAAAATTCTACACATTAAATAATATTTGTCGCTAATATAAATATGCAAAAAGAATAAATTACTAAAAAACTAGATATAGAAGGAAAAATGAAGTTATAAGTTATTCTTAGAGACATCATCCGTAATTCTAACATATCGATAAACAGCAATATCATTATGAATAATAAAACATCAATAAAATTAATCCTAGCTTCTAGTTCTGTATATCGCAAAGAACTATT
Source organism: Candidatus Kinetoplastibacterium blastocrithidii (ex Strigomonas culicis) (assembly GCF_000319245.1). Classification (NCBI taxonomy): domain Bacteria; kingdom Pseudomonadati; phylum Pseudomonadota; class Betaproteobacteria; genus Candidatus Kinetoplastidibacterium; species Candidatus Kinetoplastidibacterium blastocrithidiae. The sequence goes on from NC_019814.1 coordinate 649,327, forward strand.
GTCAAGATTATATATACCATTTACAATCATATCACCTGACATAGATGAGAATCCTCTACAAAAAGAGACTCCAGAGGAAACAGCATTAAGATTATCTACAAGCAAAGCAAAACATATATCAGAATCTAATCCTGGATTTACTATAATAGGAGCTGATCAAGTATGCTCATGCGATGGTATACTTATAGGGAAATCTGGGGAATTTAATAATGCAAAAAAACAACTACAATTTATGTCAGACAAGAGAGTCTTCTTTATTAGCGCAATATCAATAACGAACGGTAATAAAACGTTATCATCATCAGTTACAACAGAATGCAAATTCAAGCATCTAAGCGATGACAAAATCGAACATTACCTTCAAAAAGAAAAACCATATGATACAGCAGGAAGTGTTAAAATGGAGAAACTAGGTATAACTTTGGTAGAATACGTAAAAAGTGATGACCCTACTGCAATACTAGGTTTACCACTTATTAAGCTTACAGAATTTCTTAAAGAATTTAGCATTATATCTATGTAATTAAGAAAAATGATATCTACATTACATCTTATACCAGTTGGAATAAGCGATTCCAATCTGAAATTTTGGATGCCTTTGGAAGCTCTCAAACAGGCAAGGTCACTTAATGTATATATAGCAGAGAATGCTAAGACAGCACGATCTTTTTTAAAAGATATAGGATCATCTCACCAATTAAATGATATAACGATACACCAACTGTCAAAAAATATTACTAAGGAACAAATAATAAGATGGTTATCTTGCGTTAAACAAGGGAAAGAAATTGGACTAATCTCAGAGGCAGGTTGTCCTGCGATAGCAGACCCTGGATCAGATGTTGTTTCATTAGCTCAATCTATGGGAATAAGAATAAAACCATGGACAGGACCATCATCAATTTTCCTAAGCTTAATGGCCAGTGGACTGAATGGACAAAGTTTTGCTTTTAGAGGATATCCGCCTATAAAACCAGATGAGCTAAAAAGAAAAATCATATCTTGGGAAAATGAGTCTAAAAATATCAATCAAACTCAAATTATGATAGAAACACCTTATCGTAATATGCGTTTATTGCAATCTGCAATGGATAACCTAAAGCAAGATACAATGTTATGCATAGCATCTTCTATAACATCAGAAAGTGAGTATATAAGAACACTATCAATTCTTGAATGGAAAAAAACACCACTGGACTCCATACAAAAAAAACCAACAATATTTCTCTTCCTTGCAAAAGGCATAAAATAGACCTCTATTAGCAAATACCATCTAGTTTTATTAAAAGATTACTAAAATCATTTGGCAAGTCTGATACTATTTTGAGGTTTTTTTCAGTATTCGGATGTGAAAATATTAGACTATGTGCATGTAAGAATAATCTTTTAGAGACTAATTTACTTATTTTTTCATTAAAAAGAGATAAATCAATACCATACTTAGTATCACCAACAATTGGGAATCCAATAGAGGATAAATGAACTCTTATCTGATGAGTTCTACCACTATATAGCTCAACCTCAACCAAACTACAACTGTCTCCATAATTCCTTATGAGATTTACTGCAGTATGAGCCTCTTGACCATTTGGATCCACTTTCACCCTTCTTTCCCCTGTCTTTGTTATCCATTTAGATAAAGAAGATTTAATATGTTGACGCTGATTTAGCCATCTTCCATGAACTAAGGCAACATATCTTTTATCAATTAATCGATCTCTTAACTTAGAATGCATGGCTAGAAGAGTACTACGTTTTTTTGCTAAAATAAGCAGACCAGACGTATCACGATCTAGTCTATGCACTAACTCTAAAAAACTATTTTCTTTATAATATTCCCTTACTTGTTCTATAACACCGAAAGATATTCCACTTCCACCATGGACAGCTACGCCAGATGGCTTATTTATAACTAGCAAATAATCATCCTCATACGCTACTGAAAACTTTCTTGGTAAAATTTTAGAATTTTGTAATCTGCTACTAGCAGGAACTGAAAGTTGAAAAATAGAGACAATATCAGATAATTGCAGTCTGTAATTTATATCAACTTTTTTATTATTTACTTTTACATATCTAGTACGTATCATTTTGTAAATGTGGCTTTTAGGTACACCTTTACAAATTTTTAATAAAAAATTATCTAGCCTTTGTCCATAAAGATCTTCTGTAATAGTTAAATTTTTCACAATAGAACCGACATAGTTAATAAAGTTTCTTTTCTCATATCAGAAAGCGACATATAATCAATATAATCTAATGAATTAGTTATTTAGCTTTTTTAATATAACAGTCACCATGAGTTGTGTAAATTAATTAAAATCTTAAAATCATAGATGCTATTGAGATTTTGCTATATGTCAACCTAATTCATAGATTTGCTATAAATTCTAGTTCTATCTCTTATTAGAAATGAGATGGCTAGTAGCTAGTTTTTATGATCTGCAAGATTAGAGATTTTAAGGCAGAAGATATACAGTGTTTATTTAAAACAGGTTCTTAGTAACAGTAACCTGAAAGTAACTAATTAATACATGTACACCTAGAACAAGATATTAAAAGATTGTATGTAACATGTAAATTGAATCTACTGGCGCACAGAAAATACCTACTCAAGAATATTTAATTCAAAGATCATATTGATTAAAAATTAAAAGCCTGTTTTGGCATATGGTAATGGAGAGTACCAATAATGAAAAGAATGTTATTTAATGCAATGCATCAAGAGGAACTTCGCGTTGCAATTGTTGATGGACAAAAACTTATAGATATCGATATAGAAACAGCTGGTCGCGAACAACGAAAAGGCAATATATACAAAGGAACCATAACGAGAGTAGAACCTGGTCTAGAGGCATGCTTTATCAACTATGGAGAAGAAAAGCATGGCTTCCTTCCTTTTAAAGAAATAACTAAAAATTATTTCAAAGAAGGGATTGATATTAAAGGAGCAAGAATACAAGATGTTATAACAGAAGGACTAGAATTAATAGTACAAGTAGAAAAGGAAGAACGAGGCAATAAAGGTGCGGCGCTTACTACATTCATTTCCCTGGCAGGTAGGTATCTTGTCCTTATGCCAAATAATCCAAGAGGCGGAGGAGTATCTCGTAGAATAGAAGGAGAAGAACGTCAGGAATTACGAGAAACTATGGAACAGTTAAATATTCCTGCGGGAATGAGTATCATAGCGCGTACCGCTGGTATCGGACGCACTTTGAACGAACTTCAGTGGGACTTATCCTATTTGTTGCAATTGTGGAACGCGATATATAAAGCCTCAACAGAAAATAAATCCCCAGTACTTATTTACCTAGAATCTAGTCTAGTAATAAGAGCAATAAGAGATTATTTTTCTCCTAATATTAGTGAAATCCTAATAGATAATGATGATATTGTAAAACAAGCAACTGCATTTATGAGCATAGTAATGCCTGATAATGTTCAGCGTGTAAAACATTATCAATCTGATGTGCCGCTATTTTCAAGATTTCAAATAGAACATCAAATAGAAACTGCTTATTCTCGCATGATACAGCTACCATCTGGTGGCTCAATAGTGATTGATCACACTGAAGCGCTAGTTGCAATAGATGTAAATTCCGCAAGATCTACAAGAGGGGCTGATATTGAAGAAACAGCACTTCAAACGAATCAAGAAGCAGCTGATGAGGTAGCTAGACAACTAAGGCTACGTGATCTAGGTGGGCTAATTGTTATAGATTTTATTGATATGGATGATGCTAAAAATCAAAGATCAGTAGAACAAAGATTGAGAGAAGCTTTAAGGGTGGATAGAGCTAGGGTACAAATGGGGAAAATATCAAAATTTGGCTTAGTAGAATTATCTCGTCAAAGATTACGTCCCGCATTAAATGAGGATTCTCACAAAATTTGTCCGAGATGCACTGGTACCGGAGTTATTAGAGATACAGAATCGAGTGCATTACAAATATTAAGACTAATCCAAGAAGAGGCAATGAAAGAAGGAACTTATATAATACATGCACAAGTTCCAGTAGATGTAGCTACTTATTTGCTTAATGAGAAACGTAATGATATAAATAATATAGAAAGCCAACAAAAGATTAAATTGATATTAATACCAAATAAATATCTAGAAACACCAAATTATAATATTGAGAGACTAAAGCAAGACGATCAAAAACTTGAAGAAAATAGAACTAGCTTTAGACTAATCGACACTCCAATTAATAATATGATAGTTAATGGAGCAGAATTAGAAGATAAAATCCGTCCTGAGGCAATCGTAAAGACAGCTACTCCTTCTCAGCCTGCACCTATACCAACAACCAATAAACCTGTTAATAATATTAAGACAAACAATATATTTAAGAAAATAATATCTTGGATATGGAAAAAGAACACAAAAAACAATGATAATATTGATAGCATATCGAAAACAGAAAATAACAGGATAATAAAGAGCGAAAGAAAATATAAATATAAAAATAAACAGCAAAATAAAATATCAAATAATAGAAAGCATATATCCGATAATTATACTAATGACGTAAGCAATAAAGCTGAATCACAAACAACTTATATTAATAAACAATTAGATATCATTAACGATGATAAATCCATAGGTTTAGCAACAAACAAAAAAAATAAACGAAATAATTTTAATGATCAGATTGTTGTGACAAACGATGAAAAATCATCCAAACAAATTATGCACGATAATATTCTCACAAGCTCAACACCTGATAGTTCAATATCAGAAAAAGGTGAGCGTAAATATGTTAATCGCAGACGACATAATAATAAAAAAAATCGTGATACTGAAAATTCTTTTGTGAAAAACACAGAAAAAATAGAAAACTCATTTACTTCTAACCTAAATACTAATGGAGAAGAAGATAAAAATTCAAAAGAAAATAAAATAATTAATAACTCTGAAAATAATATTGAAAAAATAATAGATAATGATAGTCAATTATTAAAATCAAAATTATCAAATATATCACTAGATAAGACAGGGGCATCTAAAAATATATCTGTCAATCAAGTAATAGATTTTGGCATGTTGAAAATGGTAGAAACAAATATTAATCTTCCTAACAAGTTAGAAGAAAGTAAAACATCTATAAAAATAGAAAGAAAACCATATGTCAGCGATTATGACAAAGAAAATAAAAGCAAGACTTTGATACAAGTAGAAACAAAGAAATAAACAGAAAAACACCCATTCTCTCTGCGGCAATGAATGGGTGTTTTAAAACATCATTTTAATTTTAAATATTACTTATTGCGATTAGACATTAAAATAGAGAGGATATCAGCAATTTTTCTTTTCAAGTTTCTCCTATCTATAACCATATCTATAGCTCCCTTCTGAAGAAGAAACTCAGACCTCTGGAATCCATCTGGTAATTTCTCACGAACAGTCTGCTCTATAACTCTCGGGCCTGCAAAACCTATTAATGCTTTTGGCTCTGCAATTACAACATCCCCCATAAAAGCAAAACTTGCTGAAACACCACCCATAGTAGGATCAGTTAATACACTAATAAATGGCAATTTAGAAGATGAAAGCAATGTCAACATAGCATTCGTTTTAGCCATCTGCATCAAAGAAAATAAACTTTCCTGCATACGAGCCCCGCCAGATGTTGATACACATACAAAAGGGATATTATTATTTATAGAATGTTGAACAGCATCTTTAAATCTCTCACCAACAACAGATCCCATGGACCCGCCCATAAAATCAAACTCAAAACAAGCCAAAACAATTGGAATGCCAAATATAAAACCACTAAAAACAATTAATGCATCTGATTCTCCAGTAGATTTAGAAGCATCATTTAGTCTATCGCTATATTTTTTTTTATCTCTAAATTTTAATACATCAATTGATTTGATCTTGGAAGATATTTCTACTCTGTTTTCGATATCCAACATATAATTAACACGTGTTCTAGCACGTATTCTCATATGATAATCACATTTTGGACAAACCTGAAGACTATCAACTAAATCATCGCTATATAAAACAGACTCGCAAGAGCTACACTTAACCCATAGTCCCTCAGGAACACGCCTAATGCCACTATCATTAGACCTGTTTATTCGTGGTAAAAGCTTACCAAACCAACTCATTTGAGATCTTCTCAAGCATAAAGTAATAATAAAAGAAATAGTGCTATTTCAATACATTATTAATTGTAGATATAAAATTGACTGCAGCTTCTATGGCGCACTCTTCTTTTTCTCCAATCTTTGCATCATTGAATGCTTGCTCCATTAATTCTATAATTTTACTTCCTATAACTATAGCATCAGATAGAATAGCAATTCTTCTTGCTGTGTCTGCATCTCTAACACCAAAACCAACCCCAACCGGTATATTTATATATTTGCGAATTGTTTCTAAGCGTTTATTAACGTCACTTACATCTAATTTACTAGATCCAGTAACACCTTTCAGAGAAACATAATATATATAACCACTAGCTATTTCTGAAATAAATTTAATCCTTTCTTCCGTAGATGTAGGAGAAAGCAAAAAAATCTGATGCATATCATTTTTCTTTAATAAATCAGAAAAATAATATGACTCTTCAGGTGGCGAGTCAACTACAAGGACTCCATCAACACCACTATTTTTAGCAAGATTAACAAAATTTTCCTGTCCTATACACTCAATAGGATTTTCATATCCCATTAATACAATTGGAGTTTTAGTATCATCATTACGAAATTTCTCTACAGCAGACAAAACATCCATTATGCCAACACCTTTAGCAATAGATCTTTCTGAAGACTTTTGTATAACTGGTCCATCTGCCATAGGATCTGAAAATGGTATACCTAACTCAATAATATCAGCACCAGACTTAACTAAAGAATGCATCAAAGGTACAGTTATATTAACTGATGGGTCACCAACAGTAATATAAGGAATCAAAGCAGACTTACGACCACTATCTTTAACTCTAAAAAATGCGTTCTTAATTCGATTTGTTTTCATATTTGTACAGTCTATAAAATGATACCAGAGCGCTCGGCAACAGTATGCATATCCTTATCTCCTCGCCCTGACAAATTTACTAAAATAATAGAATCTTTAGGCAAATTGGGAGCTATCTTCATAGCATGAGCAATAGCATGAGAAGACTCTAAGGCTGGCATTATTCCCTCTATAAGACAACAGTCATGAAAAGCCTTTACTGCCTCATCATCCTTTATGCTAACATAGTCAGCTCTTCCTATTTCTTTTAACCAAGCATGTTCTGGGCCAACCCCTGGATAGTCTAATCCTGCAGAAACAGAGTGGGTTTCCTGAATCTGACCATTATTATCCTGAATTACATAGGTACGGTTACCGTGCAGTACACCAACCTTGCCCGCATTTAAAGAAGCTGAATGTCTGCCAGTTTCAATTCCATCACCAGCAGCCTCAACTCCTATTAAATGAATATTTTCATAAGGAATATATGGATAAAATATACCTATAGCATTTGATCCGCCACCAACAGAAGCAATGACATAATCAGGTTGTTTGCCAGCACACTCTGGCATTTGAGTCAAGCATTCTTGTCCTATAATCGCTTGGAAATCTCTAACCATACGAGGATAAGGGTCTGGGCCAGCAACAGTACCAATAATATAAAAAGTGCTATCTATATTTGTTACCCAATCCCGCATCGCTTCATTTAAGGCATCTTTAAGAGTGCAGGATCCTGATTTCACAGGAACGACACTAGCTCCAAATAACTTCATGCGATAAACATTGGAAGCCTGTCTACGTATATCTTCACTGCCCATGTATACAATACATTCCATACCATATCGAGCAGCAACGGCAGCTGTTGCTACTCCATGTTGACCGGCCCCAGTCTCAGCGATTATACGACGCTTACCCATTCTTTGAGCTAACAAAGCCTGACCAACACAATTATTAACTTTATGGGCTCCTGTGTGATTTAAATCCTCACGCTTTAGCCATATCTGAGCCCCACCAATAGATTCTGATAACCTCTTAGCATGATAAATAGGACTAGGCCTACCAACAAAATGCTTGAGCTCATTTTCAAACTCTTTTCTAAACTCAGAGTCAAATCTATACTTGTCGTAGGAAGAACGAAGATCACTCAATGCATGTATAAGCGTTTCAGCTACAAAAATACCACCATACGGACCAAAGTGTCCGGCTTCATCAGGATAGTTATAACTCACGAACAATATTCTCCGTTAAAGGCAACAGGCAAACACTAACAAAATACCAAGTAATGGCTAATTATAACCTAATATTTAATCAAAATGTAAACATGTCCCCTAAAATTTATACTTGTTATATTAATGCATAACAACTTTGATAATTGCAATTAATAGCTTGCAACTTAAGATTTATAAATAAAGAATGTTTCTTCATAATAATTTGCTACCATAAATATTATCTATACTAATTTTTCTAAACTTTTTATAATACCAGTGCGCTGCCAATCCATATTCTGCAAAATTATGCATATCACCAGTTCTTATTTGAATTTCTATTAAATAATTATATTTATCTATAACAACAGTATGCAATGACTGATAACCATTTGGTTTAGGTCTAGATATATAGTCATCAAACTCCTCTGGTATATGACTCCATAACTTGTGCACTATGTCAAGCACCATGTAACATGTTTTCACGTCTTTAACCACAATTCTCAATGCACTTAGATCATATAACTTCGCAAAATCAACGTTCTTAATAAGCATTTTATTCCATATACTATATATATGTTTTAGCCTTCCAGTAATCTCTGCTTTGATTCCATATCTATCAAGCACATGTCTGATTTTACTTAAAGTGTTCTCTATAAATAACTCATGCTCAACTTTTTTGCCATCAAATAATAATGCTATTCGATCGTACTGTTCAGGATATAGAGTCTTAAATGCCATATCCTCAATCACACACATTGTCTTATAAATACATGGATAACTTAAAGTATGTAGTCTTGATAAAAATCTATATAGAATAGCTTTAAAATCTACTTTCATGGCTAAAAACATATTTTTTAAAGTTCTATTATTATTGTTACTTTTATCAATACAATGTTTATTATAATTAGGATCACATATTGATAAACTCTCGTTGTAATCAAGATTAAAGAAATTCAAAAAACTAAGATTATTCTTGTTTGTCACTAGAAAATCATAAGTCGCAATGGAAGATAGAATATAAATATGTAGATTTCTGTCAATATTAACAATTGAAGGATTAGATATAGTCATTAATATGCTAGTATTTAAGGCTAATGGAAGAACAATATCTGACATTTTATCAAGATTACTATTTTCTGCATAAAAACAGGAACAAGCAGTTAGTGATAACTTGCTGTCTATTTTAGTAATTTTTGATATGGGTAGCGATAAAATTAAAGATTCAGAATTATTCATATATAGGTCAAATTAAGTATCTATTTAAATATAAGAATAATCATAATAAAAAATCTCCTAAATCAATGGTAGATCAAAAACCTTTCTAATATATGACAAGTACTCTGGGTCTTCGCATATTATTTTCTCAGGAGAATCTGAGACTTTTGCTACTGGTTGATCATTACAGCGAACCATTTTCATTACTATTTGCAAAGGAGCTTTACCCATATCATTAGTTAAATTAGTACCTATTCCAAAAGCAACCCTACATCTTCCTGAAAAATGACGTAATAATTTTATAGCTAATGGAAAAGTTAAAGAATCAGAAAAAACTAAAGTTTTATCCCTATAATCAACCCTATTTTTTGAATAATGATCTAGCAAACGATCTCCCCAGATAAATGGATCACCTGAGTCATGCCTAACACCATCAAATAATTTACAAAAATAAATATCGAAATCTCTTAAAAAAGCTTCCATCCCATATACATCTGACAGAACAATCCCTAAATCACCTCTATATTCTTTTGCCCATATATCGAAAGCAAATACCTGTGAATCTCTAAGTCTAGGACCTAGAGCCTGACAAGCTTGTAAATATTCATGGCCCATGGTTCCTAACGGAGAAACATCATAACGTTTTGCTAACATAACGTTACTAGTACCAGCAAAATTTTTACCCATAAATTGCTTCATAGTAGAAACAACTTCATCTTGCCACAATTGAGAGAATCTACGCCTAGTACCATATTCAGCAATTCTAAAATCTACTAGATCAGGATCTTTTGATACCAAATTTATCTTGGATCTTAAGCGTTTTCTACCCTCTTCTAAACTAATATTTTTCTTTCGAAAGTAAACTTCGTTCACTATAGCCAAGATGAATATTTCAAATAATATAGTATGTAACCAAGGACCACTTACAGTAATACATATCTCCCCATGATTACTGCCATTTGATATGGAAACACATCTCTCCGGTAAATAAAATAATCTTAAAAAATCTATAAAATCACTCTTTATAAATCTTAATTCCTCTAAATAACTTAATTCCTCCTCAGTGAATCTTAAAGCACATAAATGGCTTATCTCTTCCTGTATTTCTTCAATATGAGAAGCCAAATCTACTCCAGTACTGCGGCATTTGAAACGATAAACAACCTGCGCAGAAGGAAAATGATGCAAAACAACTTGCATCATAGTAAATTTATATAAATCTGTATCAAGCAAAGAAGTTATTATCATATAAAATAAACTTTTCCAGCAAAAACAATGCAATTTAAAATTCACAAAAAGAATAACTAAAAATATAAAAACAAATAAGTTTTTAATGATACATTATTATCTTTTTTTATTATATATTCTATCAAGGAAAGGCTATAGAATGACGCATGTTGTTACTGAAAACTGTATAAACTGCAAATATACAGACTGTGTAGATGTATGCCCTGTTGACTGTTTTCGAGAAGGAGAAAATTTTTTAGTAATAGATCCAGATGAATGTATTGATTGTGCTGTTTGTGTTTCTGAATGCCCAGCTAGCGCTATTTTATATGAAGAGGATTTACCAGAAGATCAAAAAATATTTATATCAATAAATAGTGAACTATCAAAAAAATTTAATAGCATATCAAGATCTAAAGAAGCATATTGCGACGCAGATAAATGGAATGGCGTGGCAGATAAACTTAAACTTTTAAAAAAATAGGTATATTCTATATGATAGTAAATTTGTTAAATAATAATCACAGTTACTCAATCCAAAAGATAAAAAAAATAAATGAATGGGTCCCTGGAAAACTGTTTTCTATAACAATAACAAAAGATAAAAATTTTTTTTTCAAGGCAGGACAATTTACACGCATTGGAGTTGGCATTAACAACGACACTAATAATATAATATGGAGAGCCTATTCAATGGTTAACTCTCCTAATGAAGATTACTTAGAGTTTTATTATGTGATCGTGCCAAATGGAAAATTTAGCAGAATTCTATCTAAACTAAAGTTTGACCAAACATTATTTGTTAGAAGACAGTCTTTTGGTTTTCTAACAATAGATCAATTCCAAAAAAACACTGACAACTTATGGCTAATGGCAACTGGAACAGGAATATCTTCTTACATTTCAATACTAAAAGATAAAAAAACTTGGGACCGTTTTAAAAAAATTATACTTGTACATAGCGTTAGAGAGATAAAAGAATTAACCTACCAAGAGATAATAAATAAAATAAAAATAGAACAATCTACAATTGGAAATATATTAACTTATGTCCCAATAACAACAAAAGAAAATACAGAATGTGTACTACATGAACGCTTGCCAATAATTATAGAAAACAAAAGACTAGAAGAGATGGCTAAAGAAACCCTGGACTGCCGTTGTTCAAGTGTTATGCTCTGTGGAAATCCAGAAATGCTATTAGATGTACGTAAAATATTGATTGAAAAAGGATTCACGACAAAAAATTCTGACAACTCTAAAAATCTAGTTATGGAAAATTATTGGTAAATAAAAACTGTAAATCACTGAATATTAAAAATCACTCCTAAGAAGAATATGTCCCGTAAGGAATTAATAAGTATAATAGATGACTCTTTGCCACAAACTCAATGTAAAAAGTGTGGTTATGAAGACTGTATGTCCTATGCAAATGCAATAGTTAATGAAAACGCTAGTATAAGTTTGTGTGATCCAGGTGGAAATAATGTTACAAAAGAAATTGCTGATAAACTAAAACTAGACGAAACTAATCAACTGGACAGAGATGATTTTAAAAAACAACTAATGTTGGCTTATGTAGAAGAGGATGAGTGCATAGGATGTACTTTATGCATAAAAGCATGCCCTGTAAGCGCTATAATTGGATCTAATAAATTAATGCATTCTGTAATACAAGACTGGTGCACTGGATGCGAGTTGTGTCTAAAAACATGTCCAGTTGATTGTATAAAAATGAAATCATCTGAAAAAATATGGACGAAAGAGGACGCAGAAACAGCACGTAAACGTTATAAAAAAACGAAAGAAAGGATATATAAAAACTCAATTAATAATCACAGCCTAATGAGTAATGTTTATGATAATAAACATGAAGATGAAAACATTGGCGGTGATGACTTAAATCAAAAAAACTCATTAATTGCAAAAATTTTAAAAAAAGCAAGAGATATGCGAACTGACTAAAATTATAATTATCCTATGAATATCAATAACATATGCAAGAAAATTTTTGATCGTTTAGCAAATATCAATCCTACACCAAAGACAGAACTTATATACGATTCTAATTTTCAATTATTGATATCTGTAATGCTTTCAGCTCAATCTACAGATAAATCTGTTAATTCTGTAACAAAAATATTATTTTCTAGTTATGGAACAGCAGAGATAATGTTAAATCTCAAATTATTAGAAATGGAAAATCTTATAAGAAAAATAGGTCTTTACCACATGAAAGCTCGTAATATTTTAAAAACTTGCGATCTAATAGTTAATAAGTTTGGAAATAAAGTACCCGAATCTAGGGAAGAGCTAGAATCATTACCTGGTGTTGGAAGGAAAACGGCTAATGTCGTTCTGAATGTAGCATTTAATCAGCCAACTATAGCAGTTGATACGCACGTTTTTAGAGTAGCAAATAGAACTGGTATAGCAAAAGGTAAAAATCCACTTGATGTTGAAAAAAAACTTATTAAAAATATACCAAAAAAATATTTACACAATGCTCACCACTCACTAGTTCTATTTGGGAGATATATATGTACAAAACGTAATCCTAAATGCGATCAATGCACAATAAAAAATTTATGTGAATATTACAAAAAAATTTAATTTCTATCCTGTCTATATATTAAACTAGAAGCAATATGAAAAGAATTATATTTGATCTATTACCAATAACTCTATTTTTCTCAACATATATGTATACAAATAACATATATTTCGCTACGAAAGCTATTGTATTTACATGCATATTTCAATTGGCTTATATAAAATTTTTCCACGTTAAGATAAATAAAACAAATATAATGAGTAATCTCATTATAATACTACTTGGAGGCACTACAATTTTTCTTGAAAATGACCTGTTTATAAAAACTAAACCAACGATAGTTTACTGGATATTAGGACTAACAATATTTTTTTATAGAATAGCTCTAAATAGAAATATTGTATGTACTTCATTAAAAAATAAAATTAAACTTCCCAAAAAAATATGGGACTACATAAATAAACTCTGGATATGTTTTTTTATCATAATGGGTTGTATAAATATATTTATAGCCTTTTCCGGTTTTTTTAGCGAAAAAGAATGGGTATTATTTAAGATAATAGGGTCACCATTAGTGTTTATAGTATTTATTCTAATACAATTAATTATCTTCAAGAAACATATAAGTTATGATAATGAATAATATGAAATCAGATGAAATAATAAAAATCATAAAAGATAGAGTAGCTTGTATAGAACCAACTTATCTTGATATAAAAGATGATTCCCGACTACACGAAAATCACAATAGTGGGGCGGCAGGACACTATACTATAACAATAATATCAAAAAGGTTCATAAACCTTTCTATTATAGAACAACATAAGCTAGTATATAAATGCTTAAGAGATTTGATCCCCTTTCCTATTCATGCTCTTGCTATAAAAACTAAAATTTAAAAAACATAAAAGGATCTTAATGAAGAAATTAATACTAATGCTATTTATATTGACAACAACATCTGCATTTTCTAAAAATATAGCAACAGTCGATGGAATACCAATTACTCAAAATAGTATGGAGCAATTTATAGAATTACTTGTTGCTCAAGGAGCCAAAGAATCAGACCAGCTCAGAGAACAAGTTAAACAAGAATTGATAAATAGACAGATATTATTACGAGAGGCAGAAAAACTTGGTATTCATAAAAGGGAAGATACACAAACAGAAATAGATTTAGCCAAAAATAGTATTATAATTAGAACGCTCCTAAATGAATATATAAAGAAACATCCTATATCATCAACAAACATAAAAAATGAGTATGATAAATTAAAAAAAGAACAATCCACAAAAAAAGAATTTAGGTTAAGTCATATACTAGTAGACACAGAAAAATATGCTAATGAGTTGCTTAATATTATAAAAACAGATGCAAATAAATTTAATGACATAGCAAAAGCAAATTCTAAAGATGTTGCCAGTGCTGTGAATGGAGGTGATCTAGGATGGGGGTCATTAGAGAACTATGTAAAATCTTTCTCAGACTCTATTAAAGATATAAATGTTGGAGAGATTGTACAAAAACCAATCAAGACACAATTTGGGTGGCATATAATACAACTAAATGATGTAAGAGCGGTGGAATTCCCTGAGTTGGATCAAGTTAAACCACAAATAGAAGAAATATTGAAACAACAACTTATATTAGAATATCAGAGAGATTTACGTAGTAAATCAAAAATTGAAATGTAAGAAAATCAGAAACTATAGATCAATTAGCTTCATAAATGCTTTTTGATCTATTACTTTTATTCCATTATCTATCGCAAAATCTAACTTCTTGCCAGAACTCTCACCAGCAATTAAATAATGATTTTTTTTAGATATGTTGCTTGTAACTCTACCTCCATTATCCTCTATATGTTTTACAATATCTTCTCTAGAATAGTCTGGCAATCTACCTGTTATAGCAAATAATTTACCTTCTAATAGTTTTAGATTATTTGATTTGTAATATTCATCAGATAAAGGATAAACACCTATAGACTTTAAAGAATTTATTATGCCTATATTGTGTTCTTCAGAAAAAAACAACCTTATGGATTCAGCTGTCTTAGATCCAACATCCTTAACTGATAGCAAATCATCAATACTAGCCTGAATAATACTCTCAAGAGTATTAAAATTATTAGCTATATCAATAGCTGTTGCCTCGCCCACATGTCTTATTCCCATAGCAAATATGAAATTACTCAGACTAGGTTTACGTGCATTATTAATAGCTCTTAATAAATTAGTAGCTGATTTCTCAGCTACTAATTCTACCTTCATCAAATCAGAACATGATAATCTAAAAACATCAACCAAAGATTTTAAGTATCCCAAATCAACCAATTTGTCAATAAGTTTTTCTCCAAAACCAACTATATTAAATGCCTTGCGACTTAGAGCGTGCTTTAATCCTTGTTTTAATTGAGCGGAGCAATATAAACCACCAGTACAACGATACGCAATCTCATTATCAATGCGTTTAATTGAAGAACTACAAATAGGACAACTAACAACCATATGAAATGGTGTTGTATTAACAGGTCTCAAATCTATAATTGGATAAACAACTTCTGGTATCACATCACCAGCTCTTCTAATTACAACAAAATCTCCTATGCGTATATCTTTGCGTCTTATTTCGTGTTCATTGTGTAATGTAGCATTAGAAATAGTAACTCCACCAACAAAAATAGGCTTTAAACGAGCTACAGGAGTTATGACACCAGTTCTTCCTACCTGAACATCTATACCAATAATCTGTGTAACTGCCTCTTCTGCCAAAAACTTATGAGCCAGAGCAAACTTCGGAGCTCTGGATGAGTATCCAAGCATCTCTTGCCTATCCAAAGAATTTACTTTATAAACTACACCATCTATACCATATGGCAAAGAATCACGGTCATTAACTATTGAGTTATAATAGTCCAATATACCACTAATTCCTGATACAACCTTATGGTATCTTTTATTAACAGGCAATCCTAATGAAATAAACCAATCAAGTACTGAATCATGAGTTTTATACTGACATTTAAATAATTTATTAGGCGCAGATTGATCATCAATAATTTTGCCCCATCCATAAGCAAAAAATCTTAATTTACGCATAGAACTGACCTTTGAATCAAGATTTCTCAAGCTTCCAGCAGCAGCATTGCGAGGGTTTACAAAAACTCTTCCTCCATTTCTTATATTATAGTTGTTGAGATTTTCGAAATCCACATTGTACATTAGTACTTCTCCCCTTACATCCAATATCTTAGGAAAATCTCCAATTAATCTTAATGGAATAGATCTTATAACACGTATATTAGCAGTAACATCTTCACCAATATAACCATCACCACGGGTAGATCCATGAACTAAAATACCATTTTCGTATCTAAGGTTTATAGCAAGGCCATCTAGCTTCAAATCACAAAAATACTCAACATCATCTCTAAGATCAATTTTCTTAAGTAACGAGGAAATTACTCTTTTATTAAACAATTCAACATCTTCTGATGTAAATGCATTGGAAAGAGATAACATAGGTATTGAATGCTCAATTTTATTAAATGACTCAAGAGGAGTGGATCCTACCCTCTGTGTAGGAGAATATTCTGTTATTAAATTAGGGTACATGGATTCTAGATTTAATAACTCATTCATTAAGACATCGTACTCTGAATCACTTATAATGGGATTGTCATAGCAATAATAATGTACGTTGTGTTCCTCTATAGTCTTGCATAAATGTTCTATCTTGTTTTTTATTAACTTAGTACGCTCAAACATTATTTAAAAACTCTTCTAGCTCGATAACTTCCTGATGTAAAACCGCACTCATCTAATCTTTTGAATAATTTATTTAACTGCCTACTAATAAGTTCTATAGAATCATCATTTAGAATTAAACCATTATCATCAACTAATTTAGCATTTAATTCTTTTGCAATTTTACTTGACAAATCAAAGAAAGCATTCAAAGTATTTTCATCTTGGATAGAGCATGGAATATCCATGATAATATCTAAATTACACAAATTATCGTCTTCCTTGAGATACACTTTAATACGATCAGATTTTAATATATAAATATCATGAAATTTATTAAAGCCAATACTAGAAATAATTTCTGACAGTTTTTCTCTTGAGAAACAATGATCTGTCACTATTTTAAACTTTATTTGTGCATCTAGAAACGCACATAAATTATCTAGTTTTTTAGCCTTATTAATTACTATTTGTTTATCAGGAACTACGATCATAGCATTAAAATTATTAGCTAACTTTCTGGAAATACTTACTATTTTATGCCACTGTTCAGAATCTATAGGGCCATCGCGACTAGCTAATAAAACAAATATATGAATAGAGACATAGTAATCATTTTCATCTAGAATTTCACTTTTTTTACCAAAATTATTCTCAAGCATGATTCTTATGAAAGAATCGCTAATATTCTTAAATTCTTTTAAATGACACGACAAATCAATACCTTTGACGCTTGGTTTTAAATTCACCAAAATATCTACTTCTATAAGAGAGTCAAAATCATGGAAATCATAGTCAATACAATTATTGTATTTATAATTTTCTAGTGATGAGGAATCATTCTTTTCTAGCAATAAAGAAACCTTATTATAAAAAAAACTAGACTTTATTTTTTCTATTATATTAAGAATGTATTTAAAAAAATTATTACTCATCTTTGGATTTTATAATATTTAGTTAATAGGATAATATATTCTCATGGATTACAAATCAAATATATCATTAAAATATATGGAATATATAATGAAATGAAGTATCTGTTAAGCTTACAAGATAATTAATTAGGCAATATATATTAAATAACTATTTTTATATGAATTCAATAAAATAAGAGCTGCTACATATGGAATTCAAAATTATATTTATATATAAAATATTATTCAATACTAAAGAAGAGTTATGCTATAGGATATGATTGATTCATTTTTACTAAATAGCTTTTCAATTTTGCATACATTATTGTATTGGCAGATAAATTTACAAAAAATCATTGCTACTAACTATAAATTTCATTAAATTACCTGACTTTTTTATAATGATACGTTACTGTTCCTAGAGTAATGTTATAAATAACAATCACATTGTATTAATGTTTTATATGATATTTTCAGAGATATTCGAGAACAGCATTTTATTGTCGAATATTATAACCATGATAGAAAACATATAGTCCGATATAGTAGACAAACTATTTGCCTAACAAAGAGGCTATCAAACAAAGATCAGCCCAAGCTAATGACTTTTCTTCTGGCCTCCTTAACAGATAAGCTGGATGATAACTAACAACCACCGGTATACTAGACCCCTTCGATTTAAAGCCATGAATCTTACCTCGCAAACCTCTTATGCTGGAATCACTACAAAGAAGAGTATTGGCCGAAAATTTACCCAAAGCTAATATTGTCTTGGGATTTATTATGTCTATTTGCTCAATTAAATAAGGACGACAAGAAATTATCTCTTCTGGCCTAGGATTCCTATTTCCTGGGGGACGACATTTTACAATATTTGAAATAAATGCATTAGAACTTCTACTTATAAAAATAGAACTGAGCATTGAGTCTAACAACTTACCAGACTTTCCAACAAAAGGTTTACCCTCTATATCTTCATATTCACCAGGAGCTTCGCCTATTATCATACAATCAACATCTGATAAAACACCATCTCCAAATACTACATTTTTTCTATGACCAGATAGAAAACAATTTTTGCATCTTACAACTTTCTCTTTTAATATAGAAATATCATTACAAAATGTAGTTTTATAGGAAGAGTCTATATCCTTTTGTAAAACATTTATAGTATTAATATTGTTGTTATTGTTAAATCCATTACAGAGCGAATTGGCTATCTTATTTTCATGATTATTACTATTTAAAGAAAATGTTTTACTACTTTCATTATTTTTATCAATAAACTTAGAATAGATTAACCTATCTATACCAATTTCTTCTAAAAATAAGCATTGAAATCTATTTAAAGACATATGCTAGAAAATGATTTGTTATATTGTTTCATATGAATTCAGACATTTTTTCATGACTAAAGCATCATTACTTCTGCCATCTTTTGATAAATAATACCCTTTGCGATTTCCTATAATATAGAAACCATGTTTTTTATAAAAATTAATAGCAATTGTATTGGATTCCTCTACTTCTAATAAAATACTTTCTAGTGAATAATCATTGCAAATTTTGAAACATAATTTCAATAATTTTGATCCTAATCCCTTGCACCTAAAATCACTATCCACTCCAATTCTTAATAAATGAACAGCGTCTGGAGCCAACATAAATATACAAAAACCTAATATAATTCCTTGATTATTTCTAATAAGATAAGACTTATAACCACACTCTATCGAGTCTCTAAAATTACCTAAAGTCCAAGGGAATAGCTGTATCTTCTGTTCTAACTCTGATACCTTTTCAATATCACTATTAAGAATTTCTAATGGTTCTAAATAATCAAAAACTCCCACCTTTGGATTCCCTCCCTTACCTTGTGATGTTTCTAGGGATGTAAAGGCTATCTTATTTCTAACATACAAAGGACTAACAATATCAGCTGATAGAATTCTATTTCTTAAAAAATCACTCTTTGCTATATATGCAACATCTTTCACCATTGGGTAGCATGCTTCAGAACTAACCCATCCATCTGGAACCTCCAGGTAAGAATATACTTTCCATGCATCACCAGCTAAAAAATAATCAGCTTCATCAATATTAACTTTCCATTCAACAGTATTGCAATATATCCAATCTATTAAACTATCAGCAGATATAAGTATAGGTGATTGCAATTCAACACAAGAAACCTCATTACAGGATTTTTTAAACAAATAGGCTGAAACATACAATTCCTTCATACGAGCATCTGTAGCAGCTATAACTACTCTATTATTTAGAATATTATCATTTAGATGATTAGCTAACGCATAAGAAGATCCAACTGATATTACTGGAATGTTTAGTGATAAACCTATACCTTTAGCTTGACTACAAGCAATTCTTAAACCAGTAAATTTTCCCGGACCTGATCCAAATGCAACAACATTTAAATCACGTGGCTCAAGATGGTATTTAGATAATAAAAAACTAGACTTAACCATAAGAAGTTCAGAATATAGCTTTGAGTCCTCAAACTCAAAACACGAATACTCAAGAACACTTCCTGCTCTATTAAATATTAATAAGGCTATTCCTGAGTAACAAGATGATGTCTCAAAAGCTAATAAATTGATATTTTCTTTATACATACAACAAAAGTTATGATAATGTAAATACTAGAATCAGATTATAATAATTAATCAAAAAATATTTATTTCAATAATATGTATATAATAAAGCAATTAGTCTTTAAAATATACTTGTTGTTACCTTTATTGAAGATTGCTACTATTCAAATAGTACATTAGCATCACATCAACCAGCAGTATATTTAATTTCAAAATAATTACTCAAAATAAGGACTTGATATGAAAACAGTTGGAGAAAAGTTGGAATCTTTTCGAGTTACGGGAGTGAAACCAGGATTCAATAATCATGAGGAAAATGGGGTTTCTGCATTTGAAGAAATTACAGAAAGCTCTTTCCCTGGTAAATGGAAGGTGATTTACTTTTATCCAAAAGATTTTACTTTTGTATGCCCTACAGAAATTGTCGGTTTTGATAAACTATCAGGCGAATTTGAAAACAGAGAATCAGTACTTATGGGCGGATCTGTAGATAATGAATTTGTTAAGCTTGCATGGCGCAGAGAACATCCTGGATTAAGCAAACTAAAACACTATCAGTTCGGTGATACATCTGGTTCTTTAATTGACCAACTTGGAATTCGTGATGAAAATGAAGGAGTAGCCCTAAGAGCGACTTTTATAATAGATCCTGATAACGTTATACAACATGTTTCTGTAAATAATCTTAGTGTTGGAAGAAATCCAGAAGAGATTCTTAGATTATTAGACAGTTTCCAAACTGGTGGTCTGTGTCCATGTAACCGTGAAATCAATGGTGAAACATTATAAATTTCTAAGCTATAATGATATATTATTAACGATCATTTTATAATCATAGACCTCCTTGGTTCTTTAACGTGAAATGTTAAAGCTGGCAATGTATGTTTAGGTATACTACACATACATTGCCAGCTTTACTAGTAGTTAATTTATCTAATAAAAATAAAATCCTTATCTGCTAAAAGAACAATTGCATTAGCGGATATCCCTTCTCCTCTGCCTATGTGTCCTAAATTTTCATTGCTCTTGGCTTTTATATTTATAAATTTAGGATCTACTCGCAAGTCTTCTGATATATTAGATATCATAGAATCTACATAAGGTGCCATTTTGGGAGATTGTGCGTGTATTGTTGTATCTAGGTTTATAATCCTTAACCTCTTAAAGTCTATTTTATCAGCAGTTTTTCTTAAAATTACTCTGCTATCTATATCTTTATATTCAATACTATCATCCGGGAAATTTCTACCTATATCACCTAATCTGGATGCTCCTAACAATGCATCTATTATCGCATGTATTAGAACATCAGCATCGGAATGACCTATTAGGCCATGACTGTAAGGAATATTAACACCTCCTATTTTTAACTGATAACCAATCATTAGCCTATGTATATCAAATCCTTGCCCTACATAAAAAGGAAAGTTCATATTAATTTTTCCATAATTTCAAAATCTTCTGGCCAAGTAACCTTCATGTTATATATTGATCCTCTGATCATAATTGGAGATAGCCCAATCAATTCTAATGCAGATGATTCATCCGTTGTAAATAAACCACTATCTGAAGCTATATTCAAAGCCTTGCATAATAAAGAAACTCTAAACATCTGTGGAGTTTGTGCTAACCATAAACCATTTCTATCTATTGTATGATCAACTTTATGTCCTATCCCTCTCTTTATGGTATTTGATGCAGGTATAGCTAACAACCCTCCTACAACATTACTTGATAGGCACTTATCTATGAGAAATTTTAAACATGAAATAGGCAAACCAGGACGTGCAGCATCGTGGATTATGACCCAATCGTTATCAAAAACATCTATACTATTAATCGTGTTCCTAACAGTCTCAAAACGAGTAGACCCTCCATATTTCCTTATTGTAACTTTTGACATGCCTGATAATATATATTCTGCCCAAGTATCTTGTGGTGAAACAGATACTATTACATGCTTAATCCTAGAATCCGCCAACAGTGACATAATGCTATGAATTAGCATTGGTTTGCCAGCAATATTTCGATATTGTTTAGGTATCTCATGATCTGAATCTTTACATGCTCTAGATCCTGTTCCTGCTGACGGAATAATAGCTATTAAAGAATTTTTCATTTTGTTTTAATCCATAATAAGACGCCATACTATATGAATTTTACAGACAAATCTTATATATCTAATATAACTAAAAACTTGTTGCAAATGCTAAAAAAAGGCAGTAAGTATTTTTATGAAAGACCATTTGGATCTGGAACACCTATGTTAATAGCTAATATGGCTATTAACAGTAAAAAACTAATTACGGTATTCACAAGCAATTCTTTAGAAGCAAAACAAATATCATCTGATATAAAAGTATTTTCACCAGGTTTGCGTGTAGCCACAATGCCAGATTGGGAGATATTGCCTTATGATGAATTTTCTCCAAGCAATAGAATAATCTCAGAGAGGATAAAAATCCTACATGAATTATTAAATAAAAATATTGATGTATTAACAATATCTATTACAACAGCTATGCATAATATTTCCCCACCAGAGTTCATAGCAGCATATAGTTTTTATTTCAATAAAAGTGATGTAATAAATGAAAACAATCTTAAAAAACAATTGGAAATAGCTAACTATAAGCATGTAACTCAGGTTAGAAACTTTGCAGAATTTTGCACAAGAGGAAATATTATTGATATCTTCCCTATGGGATCTATAACTCCATATAGAATAGATCTGTATGACGACACTATAGAGTCGATAAGATTATTTGATCCTGAGACACAGTGCAGTACTGGATTTATTGAAAAGATAGAAGTATTACCAGGAAAAGAATTTCCATTAGATGACCAAGCAAGAAAAATATTTAGGACTAAATTTAGAGAATATTTTGAAGGAGATCCATCAAAATATTCAATATATAAAGAAGTTGGAAAAGGATGTTATTTCCAAGGTATGGAATACTATCTCCCATTTTTTTTTGAAAACACAGCTACTATATTTGAATATCTATCAAGTGATAGCATATGCATAATCACAAATAATATAGATAATATTATAGATATATACCATTCAGATATAAATGAACGATATAACTTTTTAAAACATGATATAGAAAGGCCTATAATATCTCCAGATAATCTTTTTTTAACTAAAGAATCATTCAATAAAAAAGCTAAAAATTTTAAACAATTATCATTTAAAACATTGAAAAATGATTATTTTACAGAAATAGAAAGCCTAAATAATGCTAATCTAAAATCAAACTGGCTAGAAGAAATAATTAAAATTATCAATTTGAATAGTGAATGTAAAATACTTATATTTATAAATTCAGAAAAAAGAATAGATTTATTACAAAATAGAATTAACTCAGATACTAAATTTAAAGCAAGTTACCCATCTTCTATACAAGAATTCATTAATAATAATGAAAGATGTGGATTAATACTTGCACAAATAAGCACAAGTTTTAGATTCTCACCTAACAATCTTCTTGTAATTGCCGAAAATAGCATTTTAAATACTGAAAATCATAATAATCATATAATAAAACGAGATAACAAAAAATCACGTAACATAGATGCTATAGTAAACGATATTTCAGAAATTAGCATAGGAGACCCTATCGTACATAATCAACATGGAATAGGAAGATATAATGGCTTAGTACATATGCAAGCTAATGGAACTGAGATGGAGCTCTTACAAATAGAATACGCTAATAAAGCTTCTTTATATGTACCTATATCTCATATGCATGTTGTTTCAAGATATATAGGAACTGATGTGGAATCAGCACCATTAAATCAGCTAGGATCTGATCAATGGGAAAAAAAATGCAAAAAAGCTGCAAAACAGATTCATGATACAGCTACAGAACTACTGAATTTATATGCTCAACGCAATAATAATAAATATGGATTTAGTTTTAAAGTGCAAAAGGAAGAATATAGAAAATTCTCAGATGAATTTGGTTTTGAGGAAACCATAGATCAAATAAATGCTATTAACGATGTTATAAATGACATGGTATCTGAAAAATCAATGGATAGACTAATCTGTGGAGATGTGGGTTTTGGAAAAACAGAGATTGCACTAAGGGCGGCTTTTATAGCAGTATCTAATAACAAGCAAGTTTCTATTTTATGTCCGACAACTTTGCTATCGGAGCAACATACTCAGACATTTATAAATAGATTTGAGAATTGGCCTGTACGCATAGCAGAATTATCTAGATTCAAAACAAAAAAAGAGATTCTTCAGAATATTCATGATATAAATAATGGCAATATAGACATAGTTATAGGAACACATAAAGTTTTATCTAAAGATGTAAAATTTAAAAATCTAGGACTAGTTATAATAGATGAAGAGCATCGTTTTGGTGTGCGGCAAAAAGAACTGCTAAAAAAAACAAGACCACATGTTGACGTACTAACATTAAGCGCAACTCCTATTCCAAGAACATTAGGAATGTCCCTAGAAGGAATCAGAGACTTTTCTATAATAGCGACAGCCCCCAAAAAAAGACTATCTATAAAAACATTTATAAGGAAATATAATAAAAATGTTATAAGAGAAGCTATAACACGAGAACTTAGACGAAGTGGTCAGGTATATTTTTTATGTAATGAAGTAAGTACTATTGAAAATAAAAAACAATCATTAGAAACTATAATACCTGAAGCAAAGATTGCAATTGCTCATGGTCAACTGCACGAGAGAGATCTTGAAAGTGTAATGAAGGCATTCTATAAAGGTTACTATGATATTTTATTATGTACAACAATTATAGAAACAGGTATAGATATTCCAAATGCTAATACTATAATCATTGATCATGCAGACAATTTTGGTTTAGCTCAATTACATCAACTTAGAGGAAGAGTTGGTAGGTCCTATCATCAAGCTTATGCCTACTTACTAACCCAAGATGAAGAAACAATAACTAGTCAAGCAAAAAAAAGATTAGAGGCAATACAAAAAATGGAGGAATTAGGATCAGGATTTTACCTGGCCATGCATGACTTAGAAATAAGAGGAGCAGGAGAAATTTTAGGAGAGTCTCAATCTGGTAATAATATACATGAGATTGGTTATTCTATGTATAACGAAATACTAAAAAGCGCCATTGAATCTATAAAAAATGGAAAAGATTATGATCTTGTTAATAAAAACTTACAATACTGTGAAGTAAATATACATGAAGCAGCACTATTGCCAGATAGATATTGTTCTGATATCCCATCAAGATTAGAAATTTATAAACGATTGTCTCACACTTGTGATATAGATGATCTAACTATCATCAAGAATGAACTAATAGATAGATTTGGGAAACTACCTATACAAACAGAAAATTTAATTCTAATTCATAAAATTAGAATTAATGCTCAATCTTCTTATATAAATGAAATTGATATGTCTGACAAAAAAATAACAATTAAATTTCATGAAAAATCTAATATAAATCCGGCCAAATTGATAGAAATATATAAAAATTCAAAAATACTTAAATTTCAACCAGATAACAAAGTATTTATAAATTTATCCATACCAAATATAAAAGAGAGATCAAATGAAGTATTAAAAATAATTAAATTTCTGAAATAGCAAAATATAATATTTATTGCCCAAAAGAATTATTTACAACCTCTATACAAAAATCTAAAAGAGAATCAGGGAATATGCTTAGAAAAAGTATCAATAATAAATTTAACGATAATAAATACAAAGAAAAATCACTAATATTCTCCATCTTTGCTAAATAATGACAATTATCTTTAGAATAATTAAAGTATGATATTTTTATCACTCTTAAATAATAAAAAGCCCCGATTAATGAAAAAAGTACAGCTATGACTGATATAAAAACATATCCTGAATTTATCAAAGTTTTAAATATAACGAGTTTGGCATAAAACCCTATAAATGGAGGAAGACCTGCTAATGAGAACATAGATACTAATATTATAAAAGCTAATAAAGAGTTATATTTCTTTAATCCTATTAAATCATCTATATATACGCATTCCTTACCTTTAGATAATAGTAGAATAGAACCAAAAATAGCCATCGTATTTACTAGATATATTATAATATAGTACATTGATGAAGAATATGTAATGCTATTAGAGCTACAATGATCTTGACTAACTAAACCTAAAAGAACAAACCCCATATGAGATATGGCTGAATATGCTAACATTCTTTTCAAATCTTTCTGCATAATAGCTGTAATATTACCTATACACAAAGATAGCAATGAAAAAGAAATTAACAAAATATTCCAATTTAAGTTACTAAAATATCCAAAAGAACTAACAAATAGACGAACTATAACAGCAAAAATAGCTAACTTAGGGACAGTACCAAGGAACAATGTAACTACTGTAGGTGAGCCTTGATAAACATCTGGAAGCCACATGTGAAATGGAACTATACCAAATTTAAATATTAACCCAGATATCAAGAGCATAAATCCTAATGTTATAACTCTAACATCTACAATGTTGTTTACATACATGTCAGACACAACTGGGAAATCTAATGAGTTTGTAACTCCATATATTATGGATACTCCATATAAAAATATTCCAGAAGCTACTGACCCTAAAACAAAATACTTAATAGAAGCCTCAATGTTAGTCAAAACATTTCTACGTATAGCTATCATCGCATATAATGGCAGAGACATTAACTCTATACCAAGATAGAGAGACATGAGATTACCAGAAGAAATCATAACCATCTGACCAAGTAGAGACAATAACAATAACACGTAAAATTCACCACCATTACCTATCATATTAAATTCTCTTACGTAAGATTTACTATAGATAAGCATAAAAAATATAGTCAAATAGGAGATAATTTTTAAAGAATGGGAGAAATAATCAACAATTAACGAAGAACCAAAAATAGTTCCATATATATTAAATTTAATTTGAAAAAAAGATTCTATAGTTAGAATAATAAGAGTTAATAAACTTATTAGTAAAGTTAAAAACCTATTTTTATCAACACTAAAAATATCAATAACAAGAATAATCAAACTTAAAAAAAGTAATGTTATTTCTGGTACTATTAAAAAAAAATTAGTATCTTGCATATATTTTTATCTATCTAAAGTTTTGTAACTGATAAATGCTCTAACAAACACTTAGCCGGCAAGTTAATAACATCTGTAAATGGCTTGGGGTATATGCCCATAAATATGATTGCCAGGGCAAGTATACTAGAAATTAAGAACTCTCTTTTATCCAGATCAACAAAACTATTAATATCATGCTTAACTTTAAGCCTGCCAAATGCAATACGCTTCAGCATCCATAAAGAATAGGAAGCACTCAAAATTAGGGAAGTTGCAGCTAAAATAGCTACTGGGAAACTATACTCTACACTACCCATTATTACCAGAAATTCGCCTACAAAACCACTAGTAGCTGGTAACCCACAATTAGCCATAGAGAAAAATACAAAAAATGTTACAAATCTAGGCATAACACTAACTAAACCATTATAGTCAGATATAATCCTAGAATGAGCTCTGTCATATAAGACTCCTATAGAAAAAAACATAGCAGCTGATATAAAACCATGTGATATCATTTGTACAATTGCGCCTTCTATACCTACTACATTAAACACAAACATACCTAAAGTAACAAAGCCCATATGAGCTATTGACGAATAAGCTACAAGCTTCTTCATGTCCTCTTGAACTATAGCAATAAATCCTATATAAATAATAGCAATCAAGGATAGAACAATCATCATGCTTGATAAGCTAGCAGAAGCATCTGGCAAAATTGGCAATGATAAGCGCAAAAAACCATAAGCTCCCAGTTTTAGCATAATAGCAGCAAGGATTATAGATCCGCCAGTAGGAGCTTCTACGTGCGCATCAGGCAACCAAGTATGAAAAGGCCACATTGGTATTTTAACAGCAAAAGCTGCCATGAAAGCTATGAATATTAAAATCTGCTGTACATAACTAATTTTTATTTTATGCCAAGTCAAGATCTCAAAAGATCCTGATATCTCATACATATAAATAAAAGCTATAAACATCAATAATGAACCTAAGAGCGTATAAAGAAAGAACTTAAAAGCAGCATAAAAACGATTAGGCCCTCCCCATATACCTATTATTATATACATAGGAATAAGAGTAGCTTCAAAGAAAACATAGAATAGAATAGCATCTAAAGAAACAAAAACACCATTCATCAGACCCGATAATATTAAAAAAGCTGCCATATATTCAGAAACTCTATTTTCTATAGATTTCCAAGCAGCTAATACTACAATAATAGTAATAAAAGAAGTTAAAAGTAAAAACAATAAAGATATACCATCAATACCAATATGGTAATTTATATTAAGATTACCTATCCATTTATAATTTTCCTCAAACTGAATTGAATTATTGCTTTGATTAAAGAAATTATAGATATAACAAACTATCAAGAAACTAACTACAGCTGCTATCAAAGAAATAACCTTAATAAAATAAGACTTCCTATCATTACCAAAGATTAAGATTGAAAGGCCAAAGAATATAGGCAAAAATACTGCTAAACTAAGAGACGAATTATATATATATGTGGACATTGTCATATTAAAAAATAAATACAAAAACAGTTACCATGGACACAATACCTATTATCATAGAAACTAAATAATGATAAATAAAACCAGATTGAAGACACTGACTCATTCTAGATATAAACTGAACAAAGTTAGCACTACCATTAACTAAAATTTTATCAATTAATGTTTGATCACAAAATTTCCACAAAAAAGAACCTAGTCTAATAGAAACCCTAGCAAGTCCGTAATAAATATTATCGAAATAAAACTTATTATTCAAAATATGAAGTATTAATGAAAACTTGGATTTTATAGAATTCACAATATTGTCATTAACAATATAACAATACCAAGATATAAATGCTCCAGACAAAACAAGTAAAAAAGGTATACTAAAAAATGCATGCTTGGCAAAATGCAACCATCCTTCCCACTCTTTTGAAACATGAGAAAAATTATTGTGAATAGGCATAACAGTTATTATAGAATCAAAAAAACAACCAAAAACAAAATTATCCACAACAAACAAACCCAATAAAACTGAAGGGGCTGCTAAAAAAACAAGAGGGAATAAAATAGAATACCCAGGATCATGTGGTATTTCATGAAATTCAGTATTTTTTCTAAATCTCTCTTGACCATGAAAAACTAAAAAATATAAACGAAATGAGTATAGGGATGTAACAAAGACACCTATTAAAACAGAAATATAAGCAAACTCAGAACCGAAAACATCAGAATACTTAACCGATTCTATTATTAATTCTTTAGAATAAAAACCAGAGAAAAAAGGGAACCCTACCAAAGAAAGAGTAGCCAGTAAAAAAGTTAACCATGTCACAGGCATATACTTATATAAACCACCCATGCTCCTTATATCCTGATTATGATGAGTACCAATTATAACAGAACCGGCACCTAAAAAGAGTAATGCTTTAAAAAATGCATGAGTAACTAAATGGAACACAGCAACTGAATAAGCGGAAACACCCAAAGCCACTGTCATATAACCTAGCTGAGATAAAGTAGAATAAGCTATTACACGCTTTATGTCTGTTTGAACAATACCAAGAATACCCAAAAATAAAGCTCCAATAGAGCCCGTTATAATAATTAATGATAATACGAAAGATGATAATTCGAATAAGCCAGAAAACCTCGAAACCATGAATATGCCAGCAGTAACCATAGTAGCAGCATGTATAAGAGCAGAAATTGGAGTTGGCCCCTCCATAGAATCAGGCAACCATGCATGCAATGGAACCTGGGCTGATTTTCCCATAGCCCCAATAAAAAGACACAAACAAGATATTTGAATTAAATCTAATTTATGAAAAAGATCGCCACCAGGAATTGATTTCAACTGAATACAATCTATATTACTAAGGATATCTTGATAACTTATACTTCCTGTACTAAAAATCAATAAACACATGCCCAGTATAAATCCAAAATCGCCAACTCTATTGACTATGAATGCTTTCATATTAGCAGTTACAGCACTTTCTTTAGTGTACCAAAACCCTATTAACAAATAAGAAACCAGGCCTACAGCTTCCCATCCAAAAAACAATTGCAGTAGATTGTTTGACATTACTAACATTAACATTGCAAAAGTAAATAATGATATATAAGAGAAAAATCTTTGATAGCCAGAATCATCAGACATATAACCAACTGTATATATATGAACCATTAAAGATACAGACGTAACTACTAAAATCATTACAGAAGAAAGAAAATCTATTAAAAATCCTAGGTCTAATCTAAGTGTGTCAACTACACTCCACGTATATAAAGTAATATCACATGAACACCTATATTGGATCACATTATACATTAGCAATATTGCCGATATAAATGAAATAAATATACAAAATATTGAAATAAAACTAGATGACAAACGTCCAATAATAGGATTGGCAGATAAAAAGCTAGAGCCAAATAAACCAGATACTATACTTCCGATAAGAGGAGAAAACACTATCACCATACATAAGTTATAAGGATTATAACTATTCATGTTTACTATCCTTTTAACTGACTAATCTTATTAACATTCATTGCATCTAAATTTCTAAACAATAAAACCAAAATAGCCAAACCTATTGCTGATTCAGCAGCAGCAACTGTCATAACAAAAAAAACAAAAACCTGGCCAGAAATATTTTGATTCCATTCTGAAAAAATAACAAAATTTAAATTAGATGATAACAATATTAGTTCAATAGACATTAGCATAACGATTATATTATGTCTGTTAACAAATATACCTAAAATCCCTATGGCAAAAATACATGAGCTTAATATTAAACAATGAGATATTGCTATCACTTATTACTCCCATCTTTCAAAATTGATTTATCAACTGAATTATTATCATGATTTTTAGAAAATTTAGCAAATATCAAACGGTTTTTAGGATTAGCTAATAATGCCATATTAGTATTATTATGCACCTTTCTATCCTCTCTTACCCTTAAATTCAAAACAATGGCAGCAACCATGCCTACTAATAATATCAAGGCACATATCTCTACTGCAAAAATATAATCCCGGTAAATTGACAAGCCTATAGCGATAGGCGTACCGATATTGCTTTCATAAAAATAAGCACTAAGATTTCCCCATTTGCTATAGAATGCTATAGATATCTCTACAATAATTAAAATGCCTATAAAAATTCCATAAAAAACATAAGGTTTAAATATATTTTCTTTATCACTATTTCTAGAATTGCTATCTATCATCATAACTACAAATAGGAAAAGAACCATCACAGCTCCAACATATACTAAAATAAGCAACAAAGAAAGAAACTCAGCTCCTAACATCATCCATAAAATTGCAATGTTTATAAAAACTAGTATTAAGTACAATACAGAAACTACTGGATTGCTAGCAAAAATCACACACAACGATGCTATTAAGGTTACAGAAGACAACAAATGAAAAAACAATGTAGAAGAAGTCATCTTAAAATCCAAAAGAAATCAGCGATATATAGCATCCTCTCTCCTCCTAACAGATATATCGGATTCGTATTTATCGCCTATAGCTAACAATATATCTTTTGTGAGATATAAATCACCTTGCTTTTCCCCATGGTACTCATGAATATGAGTCTCCACTATTGAATCTACTGGGCAACTTTCTTCACAAAAACCGCAAAAAATACACTTTGTCAAATCTATATCATATCTAGTAGTACGACGTGAACCATCAGATCGTTGCTCAGACTCTATATTAATAGCCATAGCAGGACAAACAGCCTCACATAATTTACATGCTATACAACGCTCTTCTCCATCACTGTAACGTCTCAATGCATGAAGCCCTCTAAATCTCGGAGACATAGGTGTTTTTTCATAAGGGTATATTAAAGTAACCTTGCGTTTAAAAAAATATTTTCCTGTCAAAAACATCCCTTTTAAAAACTCGTATAACAGGAAGGTGCTAAAAAATCTCTTAATAAATATCATATAATTTCTCTAGATATAATAAAATTTAATACCAAATATTCCAAGGACTTCTCATCCAAACAGCAATAAAAACAAGCCAAAGAGCTGTTATTGGTATAAATATCTTCCACCCCAATCTCATTATCTGATCATATCTATATCTAGGAAAAGTAGATCTAAACCAAATAAATAAAGAAACTATAAAAAAAGTCTTTAGCCATAACCAAAGCCATCCAGGCATTAGTGTAAATGGAATAAAATTTAACGGTGATACCCATCCACCTAAAAACATTATAGAAGCTAGACTAGACAATAAAATCATATTTGCATATTCTGCAAGAAAGAATATAGCAAATGTAACACCTGAGTATTCTACCATATGACCTGCAACAATCTCAGATTCTCCTTCTACAACATCAAATGGATGTCTATTTGTTTCAGCAACAGCAGATATAATATATATTACAAACAAAGGAAATAAAGGTAACCAATTCCAAGAAAGGAAAGGAAATCCTTTATCAAAAAACCAACCCTTATTCTGAGAAAAAACTATATCACTTATGTTTAAACTTTTAGAAACCATCAAAACAACAACCATTATAAAACTTACAGCCAATTCATAAGATATCATCTGTGCCGATGCTCTTAAAGATCCTAATAGAGCATATTTAGAATTGGAAGCCCATCCTGCTATCACAACACCATAAACACCTATAGAAGTAATCGCCATGACATATAAAAGTCCAGCATTAACATTTGCTAAAACAATTTCTGGCCCAAATGGAATTACAGCCCAAGCAGCCAGAGCAGGCATTAAAGTTATGACTGGTGATATCAAAAATAGAATTTTATTAGATTGTGCTGGTATAACTATTTCTTTAGTAAGTAATTTGATTACATCAGCAAATGGCTGTAAAAGACCATTATAACCGACTCTTGTAGGTCCTAAACGCACATGCATAGCTCCAATCATCTTTCGTTCCCAATATGTTAGATATGCAACACAAAGTATTAGAGGAAGGACTATACATATTATCTTTATAAGAATGCTTATAACTGCAAATAAATTACAACCAAGAAAGCAAATTAATTTATCTTCTAGGAATGACCATGGATTCGGCATTATAAACGCTCCACATTAAGAGTACAAAATGAACTTCCTAATAAAGAGGTATTTTCGAATCCTGCAGAAACATGAATGACATTATCGGGAACACAATCATCGATTAATACCTTCATTCTTATTTTACCATCATCACTTGAAATCATGACCTCTTCACTTTCATTCAAGTTAAGCAAAATCATGGATCTTCTGTTTATTCTAAGAAATGGAGCTTTAGACGATGAAGTCTCTTGTAAAGGATCAGAGTGTCTAACTATACAATCAGATCTATAAATAGGCAAATCAGCAATTCTTTCAAAACCTTGTTTTATATTCCCTAGACCCATTCTTGAGTTTATAGAATTTGACAGCCTATCCTTAAAACCATCATCTAATATATGTTTTCTTAAAGAATCAAAACTATCGTACTTAAAACCAGGCAAGCCCAACATAATTGATAACGTACAAATCACTCTCCATGCAGGTCTAGTTGATCCTAATGGAGCAACAACACTCCTAAAATTCTGAAGAATACCTTGAGAATTTATAAATGAACCTGAAGTTTCAGTAAATGGAGATATCGGTAACATTACATTTGCCCACTTCATCGCCTGAGAAGCATATGATACAAAAGCTACATTAAACTCAGATTCAGATAACGACTTTATAGATAGTGCTCCATTATCTGTATCTAGAAATGGATCAAAATGCATTATCAAATATGATTTGAGAGGCTTTTGAAACATTTGCAAAACATTTTTACCACCATTCTTAGGTATAAAATCAGCTATGTAACCACCTAAAGCATTAGCTCCAAATGTCAAAAACCCCAATTTTGCTCCCACTAACGTAGAAATTCCATATGAATTTGCAAATGCAGTAGACGCATCTGGCATATAAACTGCTGTATTTCCCAATAATATTGCATGTTTACCAACGCAAGTAAGACTATTTGCTATATTTTTAATTTTATCATCTATATCTGCATCTTTTAAATCAACAAATTCATTAGGTATTTCTTTGCATTGAATTCTAGAAATTTCTATATATAACTTTGCTAGAGTCTCCGATAACGCAGAGGGCTTAACACTAATCCTACCACTTATATTCATTAATTGATCAGAAGCGTAACTATCTATAATAAAAACTTTTGCTCCATTCTTAGAAATCTGTCTGAGTCTTTGGGTCAGTAGAGGATGATCCGTTCTTAGGAAGGATCCAATTATTACTACAACATCTAAATCATCTATTTCCTTTAAAGACAAACCAAGCCAAGGAACACCATCTAAAGACCTATCAAAATTAAGATCTGTTTGCCTAAGTCTGAAATCTGTATTGTTAGAACCAAACATATGCAACATTCTAGCAAATAGAAAGTATTCTTCTAGTGTAGAATACTCCGAAGCCATGGCTCCAATCTCATGAGCTCCATAAGATTCCTTTATCCTGATTAATTCAGCAGACACTTTAACTAAAGCATCCTGCCAAGACACTTCATGCCACTTGCCATTATCATCCTTTATCATAGGAGCCGTAAGCCTATCCTTACTATTTAATCCATCATATGAAAAACGATCTCTATCACTAATCCAACATTCATTAATACTATCATTCTCAAAAGGAACAACACGCATAACCTTATTTCTTTTAACCTGAATAACTATATTAGACCCAAAACTATCATGTGGACTAATTGATTTACGTCGCGCTAATTCCCAAGTTCTTGCAGAAAATCTAAATGGTTTAGATGTTAGAGCACCAACAGGACAAATATCTATCATATTCCCAGATAATTCCGACTCTATAGAAGAGCCAAGAAAAGATGTTATTTCTGATTTTTCTCCACGATTTATCATTCCAAGCTCAATTATGCCTGCAATTTCCTCACCAAAACGAATACATCTCGTACAATGTATGCACCTACTCATCTCTGAAGCAGATATTAATGGACCAATATTCTTCTGAAATACAACTCTCTTCTCTTCCTTATATCTTGAATGAGAAGATCCATAACCAACAGCTAAATCTTGTAATTGACATTCACCACCTTTATCACATACTGGGCAATCAAGTGGATGATTAATTAACAAAAACTCCATGACAGATTTCTGTGCATCTTTTACTTTCTCTGAATTGGTGTGAACAACCATCCCATCAGTAACAACTGTAGCACATGCAGGCAAAGCCTTAGGAAATTTTTCTACTTCTACCAAACACATACGACAATTAGCTGCAATTGACAATTTCTTGTGATAACAAAAATGCGGAACATAACAACCTATACTTTGAGTAGCTTGTATTAATTTACTACCCTTTGGAACACTTATTTTTTTACCATCAACAATTATATCAACCATTTGCTTTTCCATAACCTACAAATACTTTGACACTAAACATGAATTATTTTCAATGTGATACTCAAACTCATGCTTAAAATGCTTTAAAAAACTAATTACTGGCATGGATGCAGCATCACCCAAAGCACAAATAGTACGACCAATAATATTATTAGAAATTGAGTCAAGTAACTCTATATCTTCAAAATTACCTTTGCTATTCTCTATACGATCTAATATTCTATATAGCCAACCGGTACCTTCTCGGCAAGGAGTACACTGTCCACAACTTTCTTCGTAATAAAAGTAAGATAATCTTAGCAGGGACTTAACCATACAACGTGTCTCATCTAACACAATTATCGCTCCAGATCCTAACATTGATCCAGCCTTAGAAATAGAATCATAGTCCATATCTAGGTCCATTATAATATCAGCAGGCAGCACTGGCGAACTAGACCCACCTGGTATAACAGCTTTTAATTTATTACCATTTCTAATACCGCCAGCTAATTCTAAAATTTTTGAAAAAGGAGTTCCTAGTGGAACTTCATAATTTCCAGGAAATTTAATATCTCCACTAATAGAAAAGATCTTAGTTCCAGCATTATTCAATTTTCCTATTTCTAGATATTTATCAGCTCCATTCAGTATTATCCAAGGAACAGCCGCAAATGTTTCTGTATTATTGATAGTCGTAGGTTTGCCATATAAGCCACTACTGGCAGGAAATGGAGGCTTAAAACGTGGCTGACCTTTTTTCCCTTCCAGCGATTCTAATAAGGCTGTTTCCTCGCCACAAATATAAGCGCCGTAACCATGAGTAGCATATAACTGAAAGTTAAAATCTTGACCTAATATCCTGTCTCCAAGGAAACCAGCTTCTCTAGCTTCAGAAATAGCGAATTCGAAGCGTTTGTATACATCAAAAATTTCACCATGTATGTAGTTATAGCCAATGCTTATTCCCATAGCATAAGCTGCTATTATCATGCCTTCTATAACTATATGAGGATTAAACCTCAATATATCACGATCCTTAAATGTACCTGGCTCTCCCTCATCAGAATTACACACAAGATACTTTTGATCTCCACTACCAGATGGCATGAAACTCCATTTCAAGCCAGTAGGAAAACCAGCACCACCACGACCACGCAAACCAGAAGATTTTATTTGTTTTATAACCTCTTCTGGAGATATTTTCTCTCTTAATATTTTTTCAATGGCTTTATAACCACCTCTATCTAAATAATCACATAATTTCCAATTATTACCACTAATACCATTAAAAATTTGAGGAGAAATATGTCTTCCATGAAAACAGGTAGAACTCAAAATATCATTGTCTAAATAGGGGATCAAACCATGATCAAAGTTTTTTAGAAAATCAGATACGGACATAAAAACTACTCTCCAGATTCTTTTTTAAGAGCATCTATAAGAAGATCTACTTTCTCTTCTGTCATTTTAATACAAATATGTTTATTATTTATTAAAATGACAGGAGCATCACCACAAGCTCCAGCACACTCACCCTCTAGCAAAGTGAAATTAAGGTCAGAAGTAGTCTCGTGAAAATCTATACCAAGCTTATTTTTCAAATAATTTGCTATCATTGCACCACCTCGAAGTGCGCAAGGCAAATTTGTACAAACTGAAATCCTATTCTTACATTTATGTTCTGTATTAAACATATTATAAAATGTAGCTACTTCTTGAGCTACAATAGGAGGTATCCCTATATATTTAGCCACTTCTTCTATAATTTCTGGAGACAACCAAGAGTTCTCTTCTTGAGCTATGGCTAAAGCTGCTATTAATGATGATTGACGCTTATCTTTTGGATATTTAGACAATTCCAAGTCAATTTTCTGATAAGATTGTTCTGTAAGCAACATAAGTTGTATATTTATTTAATAAAGATAAAAATATTAGAATCAACGATCTATTTCGCCAAATACAATATCCTGAGTACCTATGATAGTAACAACATCAGCAAGCATATGACCACTAACCATTTCCTCTAATGACTGCAAATGAGCGAAACCTGGAGCTCGAATTTTAACTCTATAAGGCTTGTTAGCACCATCTGATAAGATATATATTCCAAACTCACCTTTAGGATGCTCTACTGCTGAATACGCCTCACCAATAGGAAGATGAAAACCCTCAGTAAAAAATTTAAAATGATGGATCAACTCTTCCATTCCAGATTTTATATCTACTCTTTTAGGAGGAGAGAACTTACAGCTTTCTATCATAACAGGTCCTGGATTGTCTCTAAGCCATTGAATACACTGCTTTATAATTTTGTTGCTCTCCCTCATCTCTGCAATCCTAACTAAATAACGATCGTAACAATCACCATTTATGCCTATAGGCACATCGAAATTTAAATCAGAATACACCTCATATGGCTGAGTCTTCCTGATATCCCACTCAACTCCAGATCCGCGTAACATTGGACCAGAAAATCCTAATTCTATAGCCCTATCTGGACTTACAACCCCAATACCAACAAGACGCTGTTTCCATATGCGATTATCCGTTAAAAGAGTCTCATATTCATCAATACAATCAGGAAACCTAATTGTAAAATCCTCTATAAAATCTAGTAAGGACCCCTCCCTGTTTTTATTCATATTACTGAAATCTTTACTACTGCGTACTTTCTTTGATGACTTCTGATATTTAGGCATATTATCAGGCAAATCTCTATAAACCCCCCCAGGTCTATAGTAAGCAGCATGCATTCTTGCCCCGGAAACAGCCTCATAACAATCCATTAAATCTTCTCTCTCACGGAAAGCATAAAGGAATACAGCCATTGCTCCAACATCAAGCGCATGAGATCCTAATGACATTAAATGATTTAGTATCCTAGTAATTTCGTCAAACATAACACGAATATATTTAGCCCTCAAAGGAACATCTATGCTTAACATCTTCTCTATAGCCATAACATAAGCATGTTCGTTACACATCATGGATACATAATCAAGCCTATCCATATAAGGAAGTCCTTGAATATATGTTTTACTTTCTATTAACTTCTCAGTAGCTCTGTGTAACAATCCTATATGAGGATCAGCTCGGCAGACAACTTCTCCATCCAACTCCAAAATCAAACGCAACACACCGTGAGCAGCTGGATGTTGAGGACCAAAATTTAATGTATAAGTTTTAATGTCCATTATATTTTTATTATATTACTCATTATAGTACGAATTTTCACGAATAATCCTAGGCGTTATCTCCCTTGCTTCTATGGTTACTCCTTGATATATAATCTTCTTTTTATCATTATCATAGCGCATCTCAACATTCCCAGATAAGGGGAAATCTTTTCTAAAAGGATGTCCGATAAACCCATAATCAGTTAATATTCTACGTAAATCAGGATGTCCATTAAAAACAATACCAAATAAATCGAAAGCCTCTCGTTCAAACCATGAAAAACCCGGCCAACAACTAACTAATGATTGTATAGCAGGGCAATCATCATCAGAAGCCCAAGTTTTAAGTCGTAAACGCCAGTTATTTTTTATAGATAGAATATGAGCAGCTACAGCAAAACGCTTACTACTTGCTCTAGGAACAAGATCATGAGTATCATTTAAATTAGACTTTCCCCAGGAAAAATAATCAATACCACATAGATCTATACATGAATCAAAACAAAATCTACTATCATTTTTCAAAACACTACAAATAGACAACCAATCCTCATCAAGAACATTCATGGTTAATTCGTTATACTCACATATTAAACTAACGCGCTCACCAAACATTTCCAGCAAAGAATTCTTAAGAACGTCCAATTTGTCCATATTATCAAACATAATCTCAATAATTAACAATGATCTAAAACATACTTGCGATACTACCTATCAATCCTATTTGTTGATCTAATTTTATTTTGCAACTGCAAAATACCATAAATCAAAGCCTCCGCAGTAGGTGGACATCCAGGCACATAAATATCAACAGGAACTATTCTATCACAACCTCTAACTACGGAATATGAATAATGATAATAACCTCCACCATTAGCACATGATCCCATAGATATAACCCATTTTGGTTCAGGCATTTGATCATACACTTTTCTAAGTGCTGGAGCCATTTTATTGCAAAGAGTACCAGCAACTATCATCAAATCAGACTGTCGGGGACTTGGTCTATAAAAAGTTCCGAATTGATCTAGATCATAACGAGCAGCACTAGCATGCATCATTTCTACAGCACAACAAGCCAAACCAAAAGTCATAGGCCATATCGAACTTGTATTAGCCCACTTCAATACCTTATCTGCACTAGTAGTAATAAAACCTTTCTTTAAAATACCTTCCATAGCTATAATAATCTCTAAGCAATTGCACTACGTTATGTTAAAACTATTCCCAGTCTATAGCACCTTTCTTCCATTCATAAAAAAAACCAACAAACAATATAAATAGAAACAGCATTACAGAAATAAATCCTTCAATACCTATCATGTCTTGCACTATAGCCCATGGAAATAAAAAAGCAATTTCCAAATCGAATAAAATAAAAAGAATAGCAACTAGATAATATCGTATATCGAACTGCATTCTTGCATCTCCAAAATTCTCAAAACCACATTCATACGGAGATGCTTTTTCCTCAGTATATTTTTTAGGACCTAAGAAATAACCGACTAAAAGCAAACCAAGACCTATACCTATAGACACTAGAATGAATAGCAAAACTGAAAAATATTGTTGTAAATTCATAAAAATCACTTTTAGCCGTCAAATATATGATTGTAACATTTACAATCATATATTCCTTTAAAAGATGCAATTATAAACTAAATAAACACAAAATAAAAACCACCCTCAAGGGGTGGTTTTTATTTTAATCAGCGATTAGCTCAAAAAAACTAAAAACGATGACGCAAACCTACACCAACAACTTTGCTTTTTGCGCTGTATAGGAAAGCATAATCTGAAGCACAAGATCCATATGCATAAAGATTAGTACGTTTAGATAGGTCATAAGTATACCCAATACTATAAATATTCATAGTATCGTTATCCCCAGTTAACCTTGCTCCATTTGGCTTTGGATTGGCTGAAACACACTGCCATGAACCAAAGACATTACCAGAGTTACCTATAGGAGCACTCAATCCAACCATATATGAATTAGCAGAAAACCCATTTGCAAATTCTGTAACTAGACGACTTAATCCAATCAAATCACGGAACCCAGCTACGTTAAGAGCACCAACCCATCCATCTATAGTTCTTGCGTACGCCATAGAAACTTTGGCAATTTCAAAGTCATAAGAACCACCAATAACATAAGAACGAGGACTTACATCAAAGTAAGTGTCACGAGCTACACGTCTCTTAGAACCATCTACCGCATCATAAGAAAAAGCAGCAGTCAAAGGACCATTGCTATAACGAATACCCGCTGTTATAGCCCTATCATTCTCTGCTGTCCTCCAATTAGACGCCTCTTCTGCAGAAAATGCATTATTAACAGTAACGCAATTAGTATCAGCAATTCTAGTATCTATACAAAAAGAATAACCAATGCCAAAATCAAACCCATTATAAGAAGGAGTTTGATACATGACCATATTATCATAGCGAAGAGCATTTGTAGGACCTATGCCCATGCCCATACTAGCCTGCTCAAATCCAGAATGAAAAGGATCTATGCCAGTAAAATATTTACTGGATATATTTGTCTGACGACCTAAATCTACTCGACCCCAAGAATCACTAGACAAACCGACTGTGGCTTGTCTTCCGAAAACACGACGTGTTTGCAAACCGTCACCATTTCCAGAATTGAAACCACCTTCTAAAACAAATTCAGCACGAAGACCAGAAGACAGATCTTCAGAGCCTTTTAATCCCCAGTGAGATCCACTCTGGGCACCTGATACTGGCCCAACACGACTAATCTCATGCCTTACCCCACGAAAATCACGGACCTCAACAGAATTTACATTTATGCCTGTATCAACTGTTCCGTATAAGTTCACAGATGTTTCTGCCTGAGCAACACTAGCAAAACTAGCAACTAAAGCAGCAGCGAGCAGAGTTTTTTTCATATAAAAAATCTCCAATAATTTGAGTGACAAGAGCGACACATAATTACACACAACACAAATTCCAAATTCAGTAAGTTGAATTTAGAAAAATTGCATCAAAATTTAGCTAGACTGGCCAAAATGTGCAATATAAAAATCAAAGAGCAACATAAAGCATGTTGTAACAACACAACATTATGAAACACTATAAACTTTCACTCACAATGTACAGACCAAGTTAATTAAAAACTAGCCAACCTTAATCAGTCTATACGAAATAATGCAAATTACAAATTTATAGATTCTAAACTCTTTACAAAAAAACAACAAAACAACAAATACTTCATCTAATAGATGACATCTATATGTTATTTGATTATTTCTGGTACCGACGGCGAGAATCGAACTCGCAAGGCTCTCGCCACTACCCCCTCAAGATAGCGTGTCTACCAATTCCACCACGTCGGCTTAATAAACAGATAACATGGATTCTACCACAACCAGTCTCATTAAATAATCAAATTGTAACCGTGAATATGATTTTATTTAATCAACCTTTATTAATAAATCATCTACATTAGACAATAAAGTATCATTACCTATACTTTCCATTATACTACGATTGGAAGTATTGACAGAAGACTTATAATTCAAACATGCCAAACTAAGAGTACTAGCAAAAAATACTATCGCAAACCATTTAGTGCTTTTGGATAAAAAATTTGCTGATCCAGAAGGACCAAAGACACTAAATGCGGATCCTGTTCCAAACGAACTACCAATATTAGATCCACTTCCACTCTGAAGCAAA
The DNA here is from genome assembly GCF_000319245.1 of Candidatus Kinetoplastibacterium blastocrithidii (ex Strigomonas culicis). Lineage (NCBI taxonomy): Bacteria > Pseudomonadati > Pseudomonadota > Betaproteobacteria > Candidatus Kinetoplastidibacterium > Candidatus Kinetoplastidibacterium blastocrithidiae. Next base: position 692,162 of record NC_019814.1, read on the forward strand.
ATAAGTAGCACTACAGCCACTGCAGATATAACCTGAAAGACCGTTATAAAAAAATAAAATAAAGACATCTACAGCTCCATATTAAACAACTATAATTTTGTAATGCCTAAAAAATCATCAGTTACAAGTGAAGCGTTACCAACTAGAGCTCCATCTATATCAGGCATAACAAAAAAACTTGCAGCATTACTTGCTTTAACACTGCCTCCATACAATATCCTAATACTGTCAGCTCCTACTTGATGTAACATTCCTCTTATAAAAGCATGTATATCCTGAGCGTATTCAGGACTAGCTGCCGATCCAGAACCAATCGCCCAAACAGGCTCGTATGAAAAAATCATTCTAGAAACGCTTTTGCCACCAAGCTCAAGTATACTAGAAACCTGGCTTTCAATAACACTAAACGTTTTTTTTGAATTGTATTCGTCAAGCGTCTCACCAAAACATACAACCGGAGTAATGTCTAAAGATAATGCAGCAGAAGCTTTTCCCGCAATGTCAAGGTTAGTCTCTTTATATAAAATCCTACGCTCCGAATGTCCTACTAAAACTAAACTACAACCAAATTCTTTAAGCATAGCTGCGGAAACCTCACCTGTATAAGCGCCAAAATTATACATGCTAATATTCTGAGCCCCCCAACAAATCTTAGTGCCATGCAATATGGTTAGAACTTGCGATAGATAGGGGAAAGGAGCTAAAATACCAAAATCACAATGTAGTGAATGGTCTACATTTCGTAATTTGCTGAGTAAAATAGTATTTTCTAAGATACTACCATGCATTTTCCAGTTTCCTAGAACAAGACGATTGGATTTTTTAATTATCATAAATATAATATTTGTTTATAGAATTAACAAAAATATGTCACATAACCAGAATGATCTTACCAACATGTTCTCCAGACTCCATAAGCTTATGGGAATCAATGACATTCTCAAATGGAATATATGAATAAGTCATTGGCCTTATCTCCCCTCTAGAGAACAAAGGCCAAACAACTTGACGCAATGATCTGGCAATCATATGTTTAAATGCAACAGATTGTGGCCTTAGCATGGAACCAATCACAATAAGGCCTTTTTTTAAAATATATCCAGAGTTTATTGAGCTAAAAGCCCCACCTAATAATGCAATAATTAACAATCTGCCGCCTCTAGATAAAATACTTAAATTACGGTCGAAATAATCTCCAGAAACCATATCCAAAATCACATTAACGCCATTACATTTAGTTATTCTATTAATCTCAGATACAAAATCTTCTGATCTGTAATTAATACATTTTATTGCGCCTATCGATTCAACAAAATTAACTTTTCTATCACTGCCAGCAGTTGCATAAACATTACATCCCAATGATTTAGCTAATTGTATAGCCATAACACCAACACCACTAGACCCTCCATGCACAAGCAAGGATTCTCCCTTTTTTATTTTTCCTTTATCTACTAAATTACTCCAAGATGTAAATAACGCCTCTGGCAAACCTGCAGAATCTTCTAGACTTACATTAAGCGGTATAGGTAAACAATGCTTGACATTAGCTATACAATATTGGGCATAACCACCACCAGATACCAGCGCGCATACCTTGTCGCCGATAGAAAAACCACCTAGATGAGCATCGCCACTTACAATTTCTCCGGAAATTTCAAGACCTAGGATATTAGAAACCCCAATAGGAGGCTTATAGAAGCCTTGGCGCTGAAAAATATCTGGCCTATTAACACCAGCAGCAGCAACCTTAATTAGGACTTCTCCTCTCCTGATTTCTGGAATAGAACGGTTGACCATAGAAAGAACATCAGGACCACCAAATTTAGTAATTTCTATCGCTTTCATTTGATAAATAAAACAAACTTATAAAAACGAGGTTATGAATTATCTTATAAAACCAAAAATAACTCAATAACAAAGACCCACAAAAAATATAATTGGCGGAAGCTCAGGGATTCGAACCCTGGGACCCTTTCAGATCTCTGGTTTTCAAGACCAGTGCAATCGACCACTCTGCCAAACTTCCTAGACTATTATTATATAATATAATAGTGAAATGTTGCTACATAACAGCTTATTTGTATAAAAAAAATAATATTTTCTGCATATCCATTAAATTCTCTTGGATATATTATAAAGCAATGATATATTTAAAAATCCTATAATAATAGATAGAACATATTATTTTATGCGTTTGCACCCATGGCGAAATTGGTAGACGCAAGGGACTTAAAATCCCTCGCCGAAAGGCATGCCGGTTCGACTCCGGCTGGGTGCACCAATCTTATTCAAAATCATTTAGTGATTTTGCTGACAATCTAAGTCTACCTTTATCATCAGACTCTATTACTTTCACCTTTATTCTTTGACCTGCAGATAATACTTCATTTATATTTTGAATGCGATGATTTGCTATTTCTGAAATATGCAAAAGGCCATCTTTTCCAGGGAAAAGTTGTACTATAGCACCAAAATCTAATATGCGATTAACCTTGCCTTCGTAAACTCCACCTATCTCCACTTCTGCTGTTAACTCAGTTATCCTATTTTGAGCCTCTTGAACATCATTTTCATTAACTCCAGATATAGTAACCAAACCATCATCAGAAATATCAATCTGCGTAGAAGTTTCTTCAGTTATACAACGTATTGTTGCTCCACCCTTACCTATAATATCTCTAATTTTCTCTGGATTAATGCGAATACTCAAAACTTTAGGAGAAAAAGAAGATAGTTCAGCGCGAGAAGAATTGATGCTATCTTTCATTTTACTTAGGATATGGAATCTGCCATCCTTGGCCTGATCTAAAGCTATTTTCATAATATCCCTGGTAATTCCATGAATTTTAATATCCATCTGTAGTGCAGTAATACCATTTACTGTTCCTGCAACTTTAAAATCCATATCACCAAGATGATCCTCATCACCTAGAATATCTGTCAGTATAGCGAATTTACTATCCTCTAGTATAAGACCCATCGCTACCCCAGCAACATGATTTCTAAAAGGCACTCCAGCATCCATCATAGCTAGGGATCCACCACACACTGAAGCCATAGATGATGATCCATTAGATTCAGTTATCTCAGACACCAATCTTATTGTGTACTGAAACTCCTTGGGATCAGGCAAAGAAGACAATAAGGCTCTTTTTGCTAAACAACCATGTCCTATTTCTCTTCTTTTAGGAACACCTATCCTTCCAATCTCTCCTGTTGCAAAAGGCGGCATATTATAGTGAAATATAAACCTATCGCGATACTCTTCATTCAAGGATTCTATGATCTGCTCGTCTTGTTTTGTTCCTAATGCAACAACAACAAGCGCTTGTGTTTCCCCTCTAGTAAACAAAGCACTACCGTGAGCACGAGGTAAAATACCCAGTTTTATATCAATAGGACGAACAGTACGAGTATCCCTACCATCAATTCTTGGCTCTCCATTTAATATTTTCTCTCTAACAATCTTTGATTCTAGATCAAATAATAAGCCATCTATTTCAGTATCACCCGGGATAGTATTCCTAGAATGCACATAATCATTCCTAATAGAACTCTTAACGAAAGATCTTATCTCTTCTAGTTTTAGATGTCTTTCTTTCTTTTCGCGATAACTATAAGCTAATGATAATTTTTCTAAAGCAATTTTTGAAATATAGGAGATTAAACTACTATCTTTTACCGCAGGAATCCATTCTATACTGTCTTTGCCTGCCAATGAAACAAGATCATTAATATTATCAATGACGATTTGCATGTTTTTGTGGCCAAACATAATGGCATCTAAAATAGAATCTTCTGAAAGCTCATTAGCACTTGACTCGACCATCAAAACAGCATCTACTGTTCCTGCTACAATTAGATCCAATTCTGAAGACTTTATCTGAGTCTTAGTTGGGTTTAAAACATACATACCATCTATAAATCCAACACGAGCAGCTCCGATAGGCCCATGAAAAGGAACACCAGAAAGAGATAAAGCAGCAGCAGAGCCTATTATGGAAGGAATGTCGGGATCTATGTCAGGATCAACCGATAAAACATGCACAACAACGTGTACGTCATTATAAAAACCATCAGGGAATAAAGGTCTTAGCGGCCTATCAATCAATCTTGAGATCAATATCTCCTTTTCTGATGACTTTCCTTCTCTTTTAAAGAAACCTCCTGGAATTTTTCCAGCAGCATAAGATTTTTCAATATAGTCCACAGTTAATGGGAAAAAACTTTGCCCATCCTTAACTTCTCTACTAGCAACAACAGTAGCTAGAATTACAGTATCACCCATCGAAACCAATACAGATCCAGATGCTTGTCGAGCTATCTCGCCAGTCTCAATGGTAACTTTATGTTGTCCATATTGGAATGTTTTAGTCATTTTATTAAACATGACAAATATTCCTTACAAAAAACCGTGGTTAGTTTCACTGACCACGGTGCTTTAATATAAATAATTATTTACGCAAACTTAACCTGTCTATTAAAGATCGATATGAATCAGGATTACGGTCTTTTAAATAAACTAATAACTTCCTACGTCTACTAACCATTTTTAACAAACCACGACGCGAATGGTGATCCTTAATATGTTTTTTAAAATGATGTGTTAGCTCATTAATGCGAGCCGTTAATAGAGCAACTTGAACTTCTGGGGAGCCAGTATCACTGCTGCTACGCTGAAATTGAGATACTATATCGCTCTTTTTTATATCTGATACAGACATTTATGCCTCTTAAAGGAACATGCTTTAAAACTGAGGTGTTTTAAAGTGATTAAAATAAAAATAACCTTAAGTTTTAATTATATACAATTTATTAAACAACAAAATATAAAATAACCTAAAACTTACATCTTATTATAAATATTTATAATTTAGCAATTATTTATGCAAAATATTAATTGCAACAATCAATCAATATTAAATGTATACAAACAAGCATTAAATCTTTTTAATAGAAAACAAAAAATGAAAATGCAAATAATTAGAAAATTCTAGAAAGTAAATTATAAGTATAGTTATGATACAAGGAGCACTATGGTAATTACTATTAATCAAAAAACAGCACATACCCAAATAATAGGATAAGTGCTGCAAAAACAAAGACAAAGAACTCTATACTAGTTCTTGGTTTTGTCTACTAATTTATTAGCTGTAATCCAAGGCATCATAGATCTCAATTTCGCACCAACCTGTTCGATTTGAGATTCTGAATTAATACGGCGACGAGATATCAATGTTGGAGCGCCAGCTTGGTTCTCTAGAATAAATTTCTTTGCATACTCTCCAGTTTGGATATCATTTAAGCATTGACGCATAGCTCTACGAGTATCATCAGTAACTACCTTAGGACCTATTTCATATTCACCAAATTCAGCATTATTAGATACAGAGTAATTCATATTTGCTATGCCGCCCTCATAAATCAAATCTACTATAAGCTTGAGCTCATGGAGACATTCAAAGTAAGCCATTTCTGGAGCATAACCAGCTTCTACCAGAGTACTAAAACCAGCCTTTATCAATTCTACTGTACCGCCGCATAGAACAGCCTGCTCACCAAACAAATCAGTCTCTGTCTCTTCACGGAATGTGGTTTCTATTATTCCAGCTCTTCCACCTCCATTAGCACTTGCATATGATAATGCCATATCACGAGCAACACCTGATTTATTCTGGTAAACAGCAATTAAATGTGGCACCCCACCACCATTTCTATATGTTCCACGAACAGTATGTCCTGGAGCTTTAGGAGCAACCATAATAACATCTATATCATCACGAGGTATAACTTGGCCATAATGAACATTAAAACCATGAGCAAAAGCCAATACAGCCCCACTCTTAATGTTTGAATGCACTGCATCGTTATAAACAGAAGCTATATTTTCATCTGGAAGCAACATCATAACGATATCTGCTGACTTTACTGCATCAATCACTTCTTTAACCTGCAACCCAGCATTTACAGCCTTGTTCCAAGAAGACCCATTTTTTCGAAGACCTACAACTACATTAATACCAGAATCATGCAAATTAAGAGCATGTGCATGCCCTTGTGAACCATAACCCAATATAGTTACAGTTTTACCTTTTAGCAACGATAAATCACAATCTTTATCATAAAAAACTTTCATAAAAAAACACTCCGTCATTTTAATAATAAACCCATCAAAGATTGCTTTAAAAGCTATGCTTTTAGGATTCTTTCCCCTCGACCTATTCCAGATAGACCAGTACGCACCGTCTCTAAAATAGCACTACGATCTAAACTATCTATAAAAGCTTGTATTTTACTCTGTGTGCCTGCGAGCTCAATTGTATATGATTTATAAGTAACATCAATAATATGCCCGCGAAAAATATCAACCATTCTTTTCATTTCCTCACGTTCCTTACCAACCGAACGAACCTTTATGAGGAGCAATTCTCTTTCAATCTGAGCACCATCCTTAAAATCAACTACCTTAACAACATCTACTAACCTATTCAAATGTTTAGTTATTTGCTCAATAATATCATCAGATCCAATAGTAACAACTGTTAAACGAGATAATGTGGAATCTTCAGTAGGAGCAACAGTAAGAGACTCAATATTATACCCTCTAGCTGAAAACAAACCAACTACACGGGACAACGCGCCAGGCTCATTCTCCATAAGCACAGAAATAACATGTTTCATATACAATCACCCTATAAATCTTCAGGACCGAGCAGCATTTCAGTCAATCCACGACCAGCTTTTACCATAGGCCAAACATTCTCTGTACGATCAGTAATAAAATCCATAAATACTAAACGATCCCTATGCTTAGTAAAAGCTTCTCTTAATGCGGGCTCAATATCAGATGGCTTTTCAATACGAATGCCGATATGCCCATAAGACTCAGCAAGCTTAACAAAGTCCGGTAAAGACTCCATATATGATTGTGAATATCGAGACCCATAATCAATTTCTTGCCACTGACGAACCATCCCCAAGAATCGATTATTAAGGCAAATTATTTTGGGAGTTAGATTATATTGGAGACAAGTAGACATCTCTTGTATATTCATTTGAATAGATGCTTCTCCAGTTACAACTGCTATATCAACATTTGGGTTAGCCTTTTGTACACCCATAGCATATGGAAGACCAACACCCATAGTTCCCAATCCGCCAGAATTTATCCAGCGTCTAGGGCTACGAAACCCATAATACTGAGCCGTCCACATCTGATGCTGACCAACATCAGATGTTACAATAGCATTACCACCAGTCACCTCCCACAATTTTTCAATCACAAACTGAGGCTTAATAACATTATCAGAATTGGAATATTTCTTACTGTTTTTAGCGCGCCATTCTTTAATCTGATCCCACCACTTTTTAGTTGATGCCTGCTTAGCAGCAATAGATCTTAGGTAATCAACTTGCTCAATGATATTAACCAAGACATCTTTAACATCTCCAACTATAGGAACGTCAACTCTAACGCGTTTAGAAATAGAAGATGGATCTATGTCTATATGAATTATTTTCCTAGAGTTTTGATTGAAATGTTTTACATTACCAACAACTCTATCATCAAAACGCGTTCCAACAGCAAGAACAACGTCACTATTCTGTAGTGCAAAATTGGCCTCATAAGAACCATGCATGCCAGGCATACCGAGACACTGTGGATCATCAAAAGCCACTGCCCCTAAACCCATCAAAGTGTTAACACAAGGCGCCCCCAACTTTAGCAACAAGTCCCTAAGTTCACTGGATGCATTAGATAGAACCACCCCTCCACCAATGTATACTATGGGACGCTCAGCCGAAAGGAGTATCTGAGCTGCCTTTCTTACTTGACCTTGATGACCCTTAATTACAGGAGCATAAGATCGCATTAAAACTGCTTCTTTAGAAGGAGAATACTTGCACCTTGCTGCAGTAATATTTTTAGGAATATCTATTAATACTGGGCCAGGTCTACCCGTTGTTGCTATATAGAAAGCACGTCGTATAGTATCAGCAAGATTTTTTACATCTCTAACTAAAAAATTATGTTTGACACAAGGACGAGTAATGCCTATAGTATCACATTCCTGAAAAGCATCCTCTCCAATCACTTCACTAGAAACCTGTCCGCTAATAATGATCATTGGAATAGAATCCATATATGCCGTTGCTATCCCCGTGATAGCATTAGTGGCTCCTGGGCCACTGGTAACAATACAGACGCCAATTTTCTGAGACGACCTAGAGTAAGCATCAGCAGCATGAACCGCAGCTTGCTCGTGCCTTACGAGAATATGTTGAAATTTATCCTGTTTAAAAATCGCATCATAAATGTACAAAACTGCTCCGCCTGGATAACCAAAAACATGTTCAACTCCATGCTCTGCCAAACAATGTACAAGTACATCAGCTCCATTCATTTCCATTATTTATTTTCCCTTCAATACAAGTTCGGCCCCAAAAGATTCTCATATCTATAGCAAAGATAACCAAACAGGAATTGTTTTTTTAAACGCCAGATGTTTTTATGAAAATAGTAAGACCATTAATAACTTCGGGATAAAAAATAAACACCAGTTTGTCTTAGGGCATCGAACAACCGTCAATGACGTACAAGATCGAAATGAAAGCCCTGGCAAATGCTCATGACATAACCAAAAGCAACTTTTGCAATAATATACAAAATTCCACAAATCAACACTCTGTTTTATGATAAAAAACAGGAAGATATAAAAAAGCAACGATTCGCCGCATTAGATTAGATTATAAACTATTTCCTAAAAAATGGATAAGATAATTTGTCAAAAGATTGTCACTTGTGCTATTTTTTTCTAAAAAATAAACATTCATTATTAGAAGCGATATCATCGTATTCGTAGCCATCATAAGAGAATTTTTTTAAATCATTGATGCTCCCTATCTTATTAGTTATAACATATCTAGCCATAAGGCCTCTTAGCATTTTCGCATTAACTCCAATAATTTTCCATCTGTCGATTTTATATTCTTGAAATACACAATTAACTATACTAGCATTAACTTTGTTTAGATCTATAGCATTAAAATACTCATTAGATGATAAATTTACTAAGAAGTTTAGCTTCTTCTTTTTTATTTCGTTATTAATAAAATCTGTAATAGCACTACTCCAGAATGCATACAGATTCTTAAAATCTAAAATTTGTATTTTTGAGCTCATTTCTAATCTATATGGCTTTATAAAGTCTAAAGGACGTAAAATACCAAACAATCCACTTAAAATTAACAAATGATCTTGAGCCCAAAAGAAATCTTCCAAGTTAAAATTAGATATATTCAGAGCCCTATAAACACTCCCCTTAAAGATAGATAATGCATGGAATTCTGATAATGCATTCCAATTTGAATAATAAGCAAAAACAGATCTAGCCAAATTCACTTTTATTTTCAAAATATCAGACAACTCAATCAAAGATCTTTCTCTTAATTCTTTTACTAACATAAGACTTTCTTTAAAGAAAAATGGCCTTGTATTCCACTTTATCATGGAAGTAGTATTAGTTAGATTAAGGGACTTAGAAGGGGAAATCAGCAATAACAATCTTCAAACTCCTCATTGTTAGATAATCCTAGATAAAAAATAGTCTTCATCTTATGATAATAATCTTAAAAACTTAATTGACTATACATAAACAACATATTAGTATCGGACAATAAAGTATAGTTTCAAAATGATTTCACATATAACACAGGAGAGATGGCAGAGCGGTCTAATGCACCTGACTCGAAATCAGGAGTATGCTATTTGTGTACCGTGGGTTCAAATCCCACTCTCTCCGCCAACTTGGTTAACTAGCATGATGGCTCCATTATTTCCATGCCACCCATATATGACCGTAAGACACTTGGAACAATTACACTACCATCTGATTGCTGGTAATTTTCAAGAATAGCAACTAGAGTTCTTCCAATGGCTAAACCAGATCCATTTATAGTATGCAAATAGCTGGTATTTCCATTTTTATCACGAAAACGAGCTTTCATTCTTCTCGCTTGGAATGCTTCACAGTTTGAAACAGATGAAATCTCTCTCCAGTTACTTTGTGAAGGCAACCAAACTTCTAAATCATATGTTTTTGAAGAACAAAACCCCATATCGCCAGAACAAAGCAAGACTACTCTATATGGAATATTTAATGACCGCAAAACCAGTTCAGCATGCCCTAATACCTCCTCTAAAGCATCATATGAAAAGTCTGGGTGAACTATTTGCACCAACTCAACTTTATCAAACTGATGCTGACGAATCAGACCTCTAACATCACGCCCACCACTGCCTGCTTCTGATCTAAAGCATGGGGTGCATGCAGTTAGCTTAATCGGGAGACTATCCACTGGTATTATAGATCCAGAAACAGTGCTAACTAATGTTATCTCTGATGTTGATATAAGATACTGATCATCATTAGAATCATTATTATCTACATTGTCATTTTGCTTAAATTCTCCTTGCCGCACTGAAAACATGTCTTCCTTGAATTTTGGCAATTGACCACTTCCAAAAAGAGTATTCGAATTGACTATACATGGGGTATAGCATTCTTCATATCCATGATTCTTAGTATGAAGATCTAACATGAATTGAGACAGAGCTCTATGCAATAATGCTATCTTTCCCTTCATAAATGAAAAACGAGAACCAGTCATTCTTGAGGCCAAATCAAGATCTAAACCAAGAGACTCCCCTAAAACCACATGATCTTTAGGAATAAAACTGAAAGGATTTGGCTCATTATTAATAGACACTCCATTAGGAAGCCATCTTCTAATCTCAGTATTATCTGAAGAATTTAATCCTATAGGGACGCTTTTATGAGGGATATTAGGTATAGAATATAAGAAATCATTTATATCTTTATTTAAAGAAGATAATTTGTCCTCAAGATTTTTAAGAGCAACCGGTATGACTTGGGATTCAATAATCAGATCCCCAACATCTAATCCTTTAGCTTTAAGCTGACCAACCTGCCTTGCCAAATGATTTCTTTTAGACTGTAATATCTCTGTTTCTTGTTGTATATTTTTTCGACAACTATCTAAATATTCAAACTTTGAAGAATCCAGAAAAAAACCACGTGTTTTTAATAAATCAGCTATCTGATCTAATTCTTTACGTAAAAGACTTGTATCTAACATTTTTCTCTACAAATAATAAAAAATTAAAAAATATCACTATCGAGATTACTTACTATTTTCTTCTATATCCAATCTCTTTAAGAAAGCAATTTTTTGTTTTATCTTATGCTCTAAACCATAATCAGTTGGAAAGTAAAATTGCTCCTTAACTTCATCTGGAAAATAATCTTCTGATGGAACATAAGCATTAGGAAATTCATGGGCATACTTGTATTCTCTATAAACCCCCGATTTTCTTGTAAACTCTTTTGAAGAATTGCGCAGGTGGCCAGGAACAGCCCTACTAGAATCAGTCTTAACGTAGTTGCATGCTAAGTTAAAAGCATTATATACAGAATTTGATTTAGCAGCACAAGACATATAAACAACAGCATTTGCTAATGCAAGCTCACCCTCAGGTGAGCCTAGGCACTGATATATTCTTCCACAATTTGCACTAAAATCAATTGCTCTAGGATCTGCCATGCCTATATCCTCTACAGCAATACGCATTAAACGCCTAGCTATATACATTGGATCCGCTCCGGATGTTAATAAACTAGCTAGCCAATACAATGCTGCATTTGGATCCGATCCTCTTATAGACTTATGTAAAGCGCTAACTTGATCGTAAAAAAAGCCACCACCTTTGTCGAACATTCTACAATCTCTTGAAAAGTTAGCCTTTAACCAAGATGAGGTTATTAAATTGATTTTAGAAACTAAAGCTGACTCAAAAACAATCTCAGTCAGATTTATAACACGTCTAGCGTCTCCATCTGCCATCGATATAATATTCAAACAAGCATTTTCATCAATATAAATATTCTTGTGTTCTGCGTATTCTTTATTCAAAATTATAATGGCCCTAGATAAAAGCATAGATAAATCTTCTTTACTAAGATGATTTAAAATATAGACCTTTACTCTTGACAATAAAGAAGAATTAATCTCAAAAGAAGGATTCTCAGTAGTAGCCCCTATAAGAATTAACAAACCATTTTCTACATGTGGGAGAAATGCATCTTGCTGAGATCTATTAAAACCATGTATCTCGTCTATAAATAAAATAGTCTTCTTGCCATTAAGCTGTGCATTCTTTGCAAAAACAATAGCATCTCTTATATCTTTAACTCCGCTGAGGACGGCAGATATTGATAAAAACTCAAAATCAATATCATTAGAGAACAATCTTGCTATAGTAGTTTTTCCTGCTCCTGGAGGCCCCCACATTATCATCGAGTGCAATTTTCCACTATCTATTGCGATTCTTATTGGCTTGTTTATCCCTATAAGATGAGATTGACCGATAACATCATCTAAATTTTTTGGCCTCAGCCTTTCAGCTAAAGGAATGCATTTATTGCCAGATTGATTGAAATAACTTGCATCAAAATTCATAAATATTATCTACATATCAAGCAAATCTACATTTGGAGGGAGAATAAAACTAAATAAATCCTCTGATAAATCATCATTAATCAATATATTAGATAAATCTATTACAAATTTCTGATCAAAAACATCAAATAAATGGATCTTGGATATAAATCTATCATCAAAGCCGAAATCTATAACCCTAAAACCACTACTCAAATTATTAGTTGTCGCCGACAACCAATACAAATCATCACGATTATAAGAATATTTAATATCAACAAATTCTTCTAAATTGTCAGAAGACAGCATGTCCATAAAAAAAGATAAGGGCGTTTCATCAATATTTCTTGCTATTGCCTGACATAAATCAGAATCATACTGGTATATCTTTTCGCCGTCAGATACAACTAATTGCCTACTATTACTGACAATCTCCCATCTAAATTTTCCTGGCTTTTTAAATCTTAAAAATCCATTTTGTGAAGACTTGACAATACCTTGAGGGTCTAATATAGACTGTCTAAACTCACATGAAAAACTTCTTACTTCCTTTAGAAAATCTAATCTGTTGTCTGTATTCTCAGATTTTGCATGACAGCAAAAAATGATAGTAAAAACACATAAAAATCTAATTAAATTATTCATCTTTCTGATCTGATATATTTACTAAAATCTCACGATTTCCATTAGAACGCATGGAGGAAACAATACCTGCCTTTTCCATTTGCTCCAATAAACGTGCAGCTCTATTGTAACCAATTCTTAAATGACGTTGCACCAAAGAGATAGACGCCCTACGGTTTTTCAACACTATATCACAAGCCTTATCATACATAGGATCATTTTCATAACTTTCTATTCCTGTTACAGAATTAATACCATCTGAATCTGCTAAAGACTCTCCGTAATTAAGAATTTCATCTATATAATTAGCCTCTCCTTGAGACTTCAATGATTCTACCACTCGGTGCACCTCATCATCACTAACAAAAGCTCCATGTATGCGAACAGGAAAACCGACCCCAGGGGGCAAGTATAACATATCGCCCTGCCCCAATAAGCTTTCCGCACCTGCTTGATCTAAAATTGTGCGTGAATCTATTTTTGATGAAACTTGAAATGCTATGCGTGTTGGTATATTAGCTTTTATAAGACCAGTAATAACATCAACACTAGGACGTTGTGTAGCTAAAATTAGATGTATGCCAGCTGCTCTTGCTTTCTGTGCAAGCCTAGCTATTAATTCCTCTATTTTTTTTCCAGATGTCATCATAAGATCAGCCAACTCATCTATAACTACAATTATAGATGACATTAACTCTAAAGGCTCCGGATCATTCTTATTAACAGATAAAGGATTATAAATAAACTCATTAGACAAAGAGGCCTCCTTTATTTTTTCATTATAGCCAGATAAATTGCGGACACCCATCTTGCTCATCAAATAATATCTTTTATCCATTTCACTCACACACCAACGTAGAGCATTTGCCGCTTTCTTCATATCCGTAACAACATTGGTCAAAAGATGCGGTATGCCCTCATAAACACTCATTTCCAACATTTTAGGATCTATCAATATCAATCTAATATTAGAAGAACTATATTTATATAATAAAGATATTAACATAGCATTTATACCAACTGATTTGCCTGATCCTGTAGTTCCTGCCACTAATAAATGAGGCATTCTAGATAAGTCAGCTACTACAGGATTACCTGCAATATCCTTACCCAAGGCTATTGTTAAAGTAGACTTAGCTAAATTATACACAGAGGAGTTTAATATCTCTGACAAACATACAGACTGACGACTTCTATTAGGAAGTTCCAACCCCATTAGATTCTTGCCAGGTATTGTTTCAACTACCCTAATACTAGCAACACTCAATGATCTAGCCAAATCTCTAGCCAAGCCAACTATCTGACTCCCCTTAATTCCAATTGCTGGCTCAATTTCATATCTAGTAATTACTGGACCAGATTTTGCAGATATTACTCTTACGGATACACCAAAATCTGCCAGTTTCTGCTCTATCAATTTGGATACTAACTTTATATCCTCGGAGGGTGGTTGTATATCATTATATCTCGATGAGTCTAGTAAATTTAATGATGGCAGTTTCTCATTTTTCCTTTTAACTATGTTTTTTTCGGTTTTATTAGGCACATGCTCTATAAAGCTATCTATCACATCAGATAAATTACTTGATATATCTTTATTGTCAACAATATTTTTATGATTATCTATAATCAATAATTCCTCATTATTATTGCGACCTGTGTTATCCTGCTCTTTGTAGCGCGCATTCCTCCTCCTATGAAAAAAATCATAAATACAATAGGTACATCGATGGATAATTTTCCTAATAAAACTAAAAATATACAAAAACAAACAATTCAATCTTTTTATGAAACTATCAAGTAAGAAGCCTATTTTCTCAAAAAACAATAACCAAGAAAAACAAAAAAACAAGCTAAAACCAGTAAGCACCATAACCATTAAAAAAAGAATAGAGCCTGTCATTCCTATTAAAAATACCAAATAATCAGAGAAACAATTACCTATAATACAACCAGATCTACATATTTCCAAAAATCCTTGGCTAATATGATTTTCTATATCTTCAGAAAATATTGCCTCCAATCCTAGCGTTCCGAAAAGCAGTAATAGAAAACCTATTATATTTTCAAAATAAAAATAAACCCCAAAAAAAACAGATGATTGATCACTATTGCGAAAGTAAACAACTAGTCTAGAATAAATAATAAATAACCAACTAAACAATAAATAAACAAACCAAAAAGATGAAAAACCAAACAAATGAAGCAATATTTCTGACACATAAGCACCAAAAACCCCACCTTTATTAATTATCGAATTATGTAAAATCTGACCGTGAAGAACAAAATTATCATTAGAATCCCAAGATAATAGGCTCAGAACTAACCAGGATAACGAAACCATAAGAAATATTAATACCGCTTCACAAAATAATGCAGAATTTTTTATAAAAAATGGTAATCTAATACTACTTAGCGCACGTATTTTTCTAGAAATAAAATTAAATAAACGAACCATATTGACAACATTAATTTGATATATATTGGATTAGGATAAAGGAGCTACTTATGAGTATAACTAAAAAAACAAAATTATTAATAATTGGATCTGGACCAGCTGGATATACCGCCGCATTATATGCTGCTCGTGCCAATCTTGACCCTATCATTATTACAGGACTAAATCAAGGTGGTCAATTAATGAATACTACGGAAATAGAAAACTGGCCCACTGCCTATGTTAACACTAGTGGAGCAGATCTTATGGATCTTTTTCTATTAAATGTTAAAAAATTTAATACAGAAATAATCCTAGATAACATTGTGAATGCTAATCTATCAAGAAGGCCATTTGTTCTTACCGGCGATAGCGGAACTGATTACATATGTCAATCAGTTATTATAGCTACAGGCTCATCACCAAAGAAACTAGGAATCAAGTCTGAAGACAAATTCCTTGGCAAAGGAGTTTCTTACTGCGCCACTTGTGATGGTATGTTTTATAAAAATAAAGACGTGATAATTGTCGGAGGAGGAAACACGGCTATAGAAGATGCTCTATATTTATCTAATATATGTCAAAACGTAACATTAGTACACAGACATGAAAAGTTTAGAGCTGAGCCTATATTACTGGATCGAATCAATAACAAGGCCAGAAAAAAAACAATATCAATCAAAACATTTTTTACTCTTAGCAAAATAGAGGGAGATAAAGACAAAGTTACAAATGTCGTACTATCTAATTCTAAAAATGGCTCGTCAGAAAACATCAGGACAGATGGGATTTTTATAGCTATAGGACACAATCCTAATACAAATATATTTAATGGCCTAATGAAAACAGAAGAAGGGTATATCATTACTCAAAAAAACGACAAAAATTTCCAAACAATGACCTCCATTGAAGGAGTATTTGCAGCAGGAGATGTTCAGGACAACATATATAGACAAGCAATTACCAGCTCAGGAACTGGCTGTATGGCTGCACTAGATGCTCAAAGATGGCTTGAAAAAAATGAAGTCTAAGTATATAAAATTATCTACTGTCCAAAATTACTATAAATTCCATAAAAAGTTAAACATGCTTAGTGATGAATTTCAAGTCTCTGAGAGATTGAAAAACATATCTACTGCATTAAAGCATACCGCACGCACAGAAGATAGCGCGAAAAACTATTTTAAACACGAGCATCATGATCAACTTCAACACGATCATAAAAGTAATTGTATTTATAATTATGATATAATCGTTAGCGAATTATCTGATGAGCTATCTGTGGATCATCTATTATCTGATGATGGTAGATCTTACATAAGACCAAATTTAAATAAAAATATAGTAAAATTCCTAAAAAATGGAAAATGGAAGATAGAAGCCAAACTTGATTTGCATAATCTATGCATAGCGGGAGCTAGATCTGCATTTATAAACTTTATGAAACACTGCATAAAAAACGGTGTTAGGTGTGTCTCTATTATTCATGGTAAAGGATATGGGTCTTCCCCAGAGAACGGACCGATATTAAAGAACAAAGTGCGCTCTTGGTTAGTGCAGACAGCAGAAATTCGAGCATTTTCTGAGGCTTTAGAGCATAATGGTGGATCTGGAGCTTTGGTTGTGCTTTTACATAAAACCAAAAATGAAAGCTAATATAATGAAATTCACTTACCTAACCATAGCAATAATAACTGAACTATTCGCAACAGTAGCATTAAAGAATTCCATTGGCTTTACTCGCCTATGGCCATCATTATTTACATGTTTTTTTTATATTATATCTACATATTTTCTATCATTAACATTAGAAGAAATACCGGTGGGCATAGCTTACGCTATTTGGTGCGGCGTTGGAATCATACTAGTCTCATTAATAGGAGTATTATTTTTCAATCAAACATTAGATGCCCCAGCTGTAGCAGGAATAGTACTTATTGTATTAGGAGTAGTTATAATGAACGTATTTTCTAAGGTCAATATAGAAAACTAGAAATATGTTTTCAGTATCAACCTCAGTTTTTAAATTAATAAATTATATTGCGCTCTATATAATAATGTAACCAGTAATTAAATAATAAACAGCCACAACGGCACCGATCATTGCTACAAGAAAAATCAACCATTCTGATTTATTAAAAACTGTTTTAGATTGCTCTGATTTTGTCATTGCAAATAAAACTGTTCCAGGGCCATAAAGAACAGAAGACAATAATAAATACTTCAAGCCCCCTGCATATAGTAACCAGGTAGCGAAAACAGTAGCCATGAAACCATAAAATAAATCAAATGCTCTCTGTTTTTTTTCATAAATGCTATAAGACTCTCCCGTTGTTGCTAGCTTAAGACCATAAGCTGCTACTAATAAATATGGTATTAAATTCATAGAACTTGTAAGTTCAATAGCCAATGTAAATGCCTCTCTTGCCAGCATAGTCACTATCAAGAAAACCTGTATAGTTATACTTGTCATCCAGAGTGATGCGGATGGCACACTATTCTCATTTTCTTTTTTTAAAAAAGAAGGCATAGTTCCTGATACTGCAGCTGTATATAAAACTTCAGCGGCAAGAAGAGACCAAGAAAGGTAAGCACCTAAAACAGCTACCAATAAGCCTATTCCTATAAGAATTGCCCCCCATTCTCCAACAACCGCTTGTAATACACCTGCCATAGATGGATTTCGTAATAAGGCTAGTTCAGATCTATCCATAACCCCATATGACAATATGGTAATTAAAACAAGCAATAACAAGACACCAAGAAAACCTAATAAAGTAGCAATACCAACGTCTTTCCTATTTTTAGCATAACGAGAATAAACACTTGCTCCTTCTATGCCAAGGAATACGAAAACAGTTATTAACATTGTGCCTCGAACCTGCTCAAAAATACTACTAAGGTTGAAGGAGCCACCTCCCCACATATTATTAATAAAAATCTCTGACCTAAAACCAAAACATACTAAAACAATGAATATAACTATTGGAATAAGTTTAGATACGGTAACTATATTATTAATAAAATCAGCCTCTTTTATTCCTCTTAACACTAAAAAATGAAAAGACCATAATATACTAGAGGACAAAATAACAGCTGCTAAAGTAGTGCCATCTCCAAAAATAGAGAAGACAGAACCTATTGTTGAATTTATTATTAACAAATAGGTTACATTGCCCAAACAAGTACCAGCCCAATATCCCAACGCAGATGAGAATCCCAAATAGTCACCAAATCCAGCCTGAGCATACGCGTGAACACCAGAATCTATATCTGGCTTTCTGCAAGATAATGACTGGAACACAAATGCTAACATCAACATCCCAAGACCAGAAATAGTCCAAGCAATCAACGCACCAAACACTCCAGTAACTTGAGCAAAGTTCTGAGGCAAAGAAAAAATCCCAGCTCCAATCATAGAACCCACGACCATAGCGGTCAAGGTCATGACAGAAAGTTTCTGGGCATTGGAATTACTCATATAAATACTCCGCGTATAACAATATTCTTATTAAAAATTAAACTTGTACTATACAATTTACAAATTAATCATATTATAATGATGACGTATATTATTATTTTATATTTTTTATTTATTAATAAAAAATATAAAAGAAATAATTTGTAGCAACGTACAGAAGTGTATACCATTTAAATAACTAAAGTACTATTTTTAACAAATTATTATTAAATAGAATATCTTTTAAAAGCCATTAAAAACATTAACAAGATTATGTTTAGCCGACAAGGTCTTTTTTATAGATATATGAAAAAACATAAACTATCAAAAATAATAACCCTCATAGAAAATACAAAAATAACATGCATTCTGTAGCATCCTGAATTTCATAATGATCTTAAAAATAAAGAGCCCATAAGAATATTTATAATCCCAACTTACCAGAATCCAATACATTCTTTAATTTATCAATGCACTTAACTATCTCTGAATAATTATTTATAGATCACTTGTGGTCTAAAAACAGCTTATAACAAACTAATTATTCATAACGATCAACATACTGTTTCTTATAAAATAATAAAACACCTAACATTGATAATATAAACCAGCCAAAACCATAGAATATCACTATATTTAAACAATTAATAAATTAGCATCAGAACTATAATAATAGTTAACTAAAAAATTCCTTTACTCTATCAGTCCAAGACTTACTTTGTGGAGAATGATGACCACCACCATCTTTTAGAGATTGCTCAAATTGACGAAGAATATTTTTCTGATCATCTTTTAACTTAACAGGAATTTCTACCGCAACATGACAATATAAATCACCATAATGAGAAGAACGAACATTGCGTATTCCTTTTCCTTTTAACCTGAAAGTCTTACCAGACTGAGTACCCTCAGGTATCGAGATCTCTGCCTTGCCATTTAATGTTGGAACTTGTATAGAACCTCCTAAAGCAGCACAAGTAAAAGGAATTGTTAATTCGCAATGAAGGTCGTCACCATCTCTTTTAAAGATTTTGTGAGGCTTTATATGTATCTCAACATATAAATCACCTGGATCACCACCATTTATTCCGATATCCCCATTGCCAGAAAGACGTATCCTCATGCCATTATCAACCCCAATAGGAACTGATACTTGCAAAGTTTTATTACATCTTACCCTACCTACTCCTTTGCAACCTAAACAAGGATCTGTAATTTCTTCGCCATTACCTTGACAAACGCCGCATGTCTGCTGAACGCTAAAAAAACCCTGTTGAATACGTATTGATCCATTTCCGTTACATGATCTACATTTCTTAATACTAGAACCCTCTCTGACACGCTTGCCTTTGCAATTGCCGCAAATATTCCACCCAGGAATATTGATTTCCGTATCAAATCCAGTAGATGCTTGCTCTAAAGTAATATCAAGTTTATATTTAAGATCTGCTCCTCTATTCCTGCTATTATCACTCCCCCTCATGCCAGAAGAGCCAAATATATCTCCGAATATATCTCCGAAAGCATCAGCAAATCCACCACTAGAACTATAAGCATGATTCATGCTTTGCTGCTCTGACCATGAATGGCCAAAACGATCGTATGCAGCTCGTTTTTCTTTGTCTTCTAAAACCTCATATGCCTCTTTAAGCTCCTTAAATTTTTCTTCAGCCTCTTTATTATTTGGATTGCGATCAGGGTGATATTTCATGGCTAATTTTCTATATGCCTTTTTTATATCTTGCTCAGTTGCATTCCTTGTCACACCTAAAATATCATAAAAATCTTTTTTTGCCATATGTCTTTATAATATCTCTCGAATGAGAAATATTTAGAAATTAGTTAATAATTAAAAAAGCCCGACAATCAAAAAAATCAACTATCGGGCAACTATGTTATATGCAGAAGTCTATTGATCTCGTTTTACTTCTTTAAAATCAGCATCAACAACATCTTCCTCGCTAGATGATTTAACATTTTCATCTGGAGATGATTTATTATCATGATTATCTTGCATACTAGAATAAATCCTCTCACTAAGCTTTTGAGAAGATGCCGCTAGGGCTGATATTTTAGAGTCGATAACGGACTTATCAGAGCCTTTTAAGGACTCCTCCAGCTCTTTAATGGCAGTATCTATACTATCTTTATCCGCAGAATCTAACTTGCTACCATGCTCATCTAATGATTTTCTTGTGGAGTGTATCAAACTATCCGCTTGATTTCTAACCAAGGCTAATTCAGCAATGCGATGATCCTCCTCAGCGTTTATCTCTGCCTCTTTAATCATCTTTTGAATCTCTTGTTCAGATAAGCCAGAATTAGCCTTTATTGTGATTTTATTTTCCTTACCAGTTCCCTTATCCTTAGCAGAAACATGCAAAATACCATTGGCATCAATATCAAATGTTACTTCTATTTGCGGTATTCCACGTGAGGATGGAGGTATGCCTTCTAAATTAAACTCCCCGAGAGCCTTATTCCCAGAAGCTATTTCTCGTTCTCCTTGATAAATTTTTATTGTAACAGAAGGCTGATTATCTTCAGCAGTAGAAAAAACTTGAGAAAATCTTGTTGGAATAGTTGTGTTTTTCTGTATCATCTTTGTCATTACACCACCTAGAGTCTCTATGCCAAGAGATAATGGTGTAACATCAAGCAACAAGACATCCTTGCGCTCTCCAGACAATACAGCCCCTTGTATAGCAGCACCAGCAGCCACTGCTTCATCAGGATTAACATCTTTCCTAGGCTCCTTGCCAAAAAACTCTTTGACCTTATCTTGAACCTTAGGCATGCGAGTCATTCCACCAACCAAAATCACATCATCTATATCTGATGTTGATATGCCAGCATCTTTAATTGCTATTTTACAAGGCTCTATTGTTCTATTTATCAAGTCCTCCACTAAGGATTCCAATTTAGAGCGAGAAATTTTCATATTTAAATGCTTAGGACCTGATGAATCAGCAGTTATATACGGCAAATTTATCTCTGTTTGTTGTGATGAAGATAACTCTATCTTACATTTCTCAGCAGCTTCCTTCAATCTTTGCAAAGCAAGAACATCTTGCGATAAATCTAAACCTTGATCTTTTTTAAACTCGTTTATTATATGCTGTATAATTCTTTGATCAAAATCCTCACCACCTAAGAACGTATCTCCATTGGTTGAAAGAACCTCAAACTGTTTATCGCCATCTATTTCAGCTATTTCAATTACAGATACATCAAATGTACCACCACCAAGGTCATATACTACTATCTTTCTATCAGACTTTTCTGATTTATCTAAACCAAAAGCTAGCGCTGCAGCAGTCGGTTCGTTTATAATCCTCTTAACGTTAAGCCCTGCTATCCTGCCAGCATCTTTTGTCGCTTGTCTTTGACTATCGTTAAAGTATGCTGGCACAGTTATAACAGCATCAGTTACTTCTTCTCCTAAATAATCCTCTGCTGTTTTTTTCATTTTGCGCAATATCTCAGCAGAGACTTGTGGAGGAGCTATTTTATTGCCTCTAACGTCTATCCAAGCGTCGTCATTATCAGCCTTAACTATAGAGTAAGGCATTAAATCTATATCTTTTTGTACTTCTTTCTCAGCAAATTTACGCCCAATCAAACGCTTGCTCGCATAGATAGTATTCTTGGAGTTAGTAACAGCCTGCCTTTTTGCAGAAGTTCCAACGAGAACTTCTCCATCTTCCATATACGCTGCTATTGAAGGAGTTGTCCTAGCTCCTTCAGAATTTTCTATTATTCTAACCTGGTTACCATCCATAACAGCAACACAGCTATTTGTAGTACCAAGATCGATACCAATAGTCTTTCCCATAATATATTTGCCTTAATAAATTATATAATATAAATAATATCTCTTTAACGTGATATTGGGGCCTAATGCATACTTTTCAAGAGCACTAATAAACATTGCATCATTTAAAAAAACTACTAGTTGGAAATGTGGATATTATCAAATATCTATATTTCCAACTGAAACAACGACTAAAGCTGGCCTTAAAACTCGATCAGAAATAGCATAACCTTTCTGTAATAATTGCACTATAGTATTAGGTTGATTATCAGACTTAACGGAAGATATTGCCTGGTGTATATTTGGATCAAACTTATCGCCTACTAATGGACTAATTTCTTTTAAAAAATTTCTTTCAAAAACAGCATCAAGTTGCTTTAAGGTTATCTCTACACCCTCTATTAAGGACTCAATAGTCTGATTTGGCTGCAATAATGCAGCTTCTAAACTATCCTTCACTGGCACTAGCCCTTCAGCAAATGACTCAATTCCAAATTTTCGGACTTTAGAAATATCGTCATTAGAACGTCTTTTAATATTCTCTATCTCAGCATAGCTACGTAAAATACTCTCATTTTGCTCTTTTATTAAAATATTAGCATCTTCTAGCTTTTTACTAAGATCGGCGATTTCCTTTAGCAAATCTTCTGATAAAGATTCATCTTCTGATTTGATTTCTTTATTTTCTATAACTTCAGGAGAAACATTTTCCTCCGGAATCTTTAAATCTATCACTGTAAACTCCTTTGATGTTATTAACCAAAAACTAAAGCGTATTATATAAACAAATAGATATATAAATAAACTATTACCATCCATTCAAACTTAACTTGACTAAATCTGATAATTTATTTATCCATAACTGATTGTCATTTAAAGAAGGTATCATATTAAATTCTTTGCCTCCAGCACCAATAAATAATTGGCGATAAATATAATCAACCTCCTCAAGAGTTTCTAAGCAATCAACAATAAAACCTGGGCATATAATATCAACCCTTGTTAATCCTTCTTTTGCTAGGCTCTGCAACCTATCTGACGTATAAGGACTAAGCCATCTAAAATAACCAAAACGACTCTGAAATGTCATCTCAATTTGATTCCCATCAATACCTAATTTTCTTTTTAATTCTAAATATGTTTCTAGACAATCACTATAGTAAGGATCTCCTAGCGTTACGGAACTACATGGTATTCCATGAAAGCTAACAATTAATTTTTTCGATTGCCCATTATCCCTCCAAAAACTATTAATACTAGCAACTAAAGAATCTATATAAAAACTAGATATATTAAATTTTTTTAAAAAACGAAACTCTGGTATGTTTCTAAACCTTGTCAAATAATCAGTAGCAAATCTTATAGCACTCCCTGTTGTGCTAGATGAATACTGTGGATACAATGGAATTATTAATATCTTTGAACAATTTTTATTATGCACCAGAGAATTAATAGCATTTTTTATGGATGGATCACCATATCTCATGCCAAGTTCAATTTCAACATTAAAGCCGCTATTTTTCATAGCTTCCCTAAGCTTAACAATCTGTCTATTGCTATGAACAATCATAGGAGATCCCTCTTTAGTCCATATTTCCTTATAAAGCTTACTTAGCTTGAATGGCCTGAATATTAATATAAAACAGTATAAAATAGGAATCCAGAAATATCTTGATATCTCAATAACTCTATTGTCAGATAAGAACTCTCTTAAATAACTGCGAATATCCCTAATAAAGAAGGTCTTAGGCGTCCCCACATTTACCAACAAAACCCCGACATTATTTTTATTGCCTATGTGTTTTAATCTTGTCTTGCTATTATCTATTAATATTTTTTCACTCTTAACTCTCCTATTAGAAAAAAAATTAAAAATCATGAAGCCCTCCATTGCTAATAATTCTATTTAATTATCTCGATAATACTTACCATGTCGATAAAAAAGTGATATCTATAGCGACATAAATAAACGATAATAGACAATTATTTATTTGATAATTCAAAATCTACAAAAATACACATAATTAGCACTATTTTAAAAAATGATAAAATAGAATAAACAAAACTTGTAATACATAATAAGATATTTATATATAAGTTATATTTAATAACATAGTATGACTTTAAGTGATATCTAAAATTAACGAAAGACAATATATGAATTTCCCAATAATTGCTCTAATTGGCAGGTATCAAGATGCTAGGCTAGACGAGCCATTAAGAGCTATTGCCGAGATGCTTTCTAAAACAGGAAGGAAAATCATTATAGAATCTGCTACCGCCTCTAATACTAATATATATGACTACGCGATAGCTAACATTGATACTATAGGAAAAACAGCATCTCTAGCAATAGTAACAGGAGGTGATGGCACAGTATTAGGTGCGGCAAGGTATTTATCACCTTATGGACTACCTATCCTAGGAATTAATCATGGAAGATTAGGATTCATTGCTGATATATCTATAGATGAGACATATAATGCATTAATTAATGTAATGGATGGATTTTATACCTTAGAAGAAAGATTAGTAATAGAAGGCAGCATATGTCGAGACAATAAAAAAATGTACTCAGATTTTGCTCTAAATGATATTGTTATACATCGTGCTGGCATTGGCGGAATGATAGAAGTTAAAGTTGATCTTAATGATATTTTTATGTATACAATCAGATCAGATGGATTAATAGTTGCAACTCCAACAGGATCAACTGCATATGCTCTAGCATCAAATGGCCCAATCATACATCCTAAGCTTAATGCAATAGTACTGGTTCCTATCGCCCCTCAAACTCTATCAAACAGACCTATAGTAGTCCCTTCCTGTGGATCACTAACAATGACATTGCTAACAGTCGGGAGAAAAGAGATAGAAGCTAATGTGCACTTTGACATGCAAACTTGGTCTGAATTGCAACCTGGTGATCGTATAAATATACAGAAAGCCAGACATGTTGCAAAATTTATCCATCCAAACGGGTATAATTTCTTCTCTACTCTTCGTAGAAAGTTAAACTGGAATGTTATGCCAAAATCATCAGACAATATTGAATAAATATTATGTTGAAAACATTATCTATTAAAAATTTTATAATTGTAAAAGAAATGGAAGCTAATTTTGATAATGGCTTCACTGTGTTTTCTGGGGAAACCGGGGCCGGCAAATCTATTCTTATAGATGCACTATCATTAGCACTTGGGAATAGACCAGAAACTAATGTATTGAGAGAAGGTGCTTCTTATACTGAAATAATAGCAATATTTGATAATAATGAAAAATCATCATTATGGCTAGAGAAACATGGCATCAAAATTAAGTCAGAAATAACAATACGTAGAATAATAGATAAACAATCTCGCAGCAAAGGATATATAAATAATACGCAATCTACAATGGCTAATCTTAGATCTTTAGGATCTCTACTTGTGAAAATATATGGCCAGTACGCTCATCAAGATTTACTTAATAGCGAATCTCAGCGCACAATTCTAGATTCTTATGGAGGACATGAGTTTCTATTACAACAAACTAAGTATTATTGGAAATTATGGAGATCAGCTAAAAAACATTTGGAAAGCTCTCTACAGCATGAATCTAATCTGCAAAATGAGCTAGATCAATTGCATTGGCAAGAAAATGAAATAGAGCTAATCAAATTCTCAGACGATGAGTTGCTTGATATCTATTCAGAATATAAGAAATTATCTAATATAGAGAATATAGTAGAAACTTGTAACTCTGTTATTAAATACCTTGATGATAGTAATGTATCAGCACATAGATTAATGAATAAAAGCATAAGTCTAACACAACAAATCATTGATTCTGACCCTTCACTTTTAAAAATATACGAGGACTTACTTTCTGCACAAATAACTGTAAAAGAAGTAATATCAGATCTAAATAGCTATATGAGTAAAATAGAGATCGATCCAAATCGTCTTAAATTGCTAGAATCTAGAATTTCTGATATAGAAACATTATCAAAGAAACTAAAAACAATCCCACAAAACATTAATAACTTACACAAAAAAATACAGAACAGAATCAAAGATATAAAAAATGCTAATATTGATGTATTTAGAGAGCAAGAAAAACTAGCTAAAGAAAATTACATAAATTATGCAACTCAATTATCAAGACAAAGAGAAAAAACTGCTATAAAATTAAGCGAAAAAGTTACTGGAGTAATAAAAACACTAGCCATGCATGATAGATTCTTTAAAATAGAAATAACAAATGCAAATGAATCATCTCATGGCATTGATAATGTCAGATTTCTAGTTTCTGATCAACTATCCACACCAAAACCAATTATAAAAATTGCTTCTGGCGGAGAGATGTCAAGAATCTACTTGGCAATATCAGTAACCACTAACTATAACAATACCCCAACTATAGTATTTGACGAGATTGATATCGGTATAGGTGGATCAGTAGCAGAAAATGTAGGCAAGCTTTTAAAAAAAATTAGCAAATCTCATCAAATAATGGTTATAACTCATCTTCCACAAGTAGCTTCGTATGGGGATAATCATTTCTTGGTTGACAAATATAAAGAAGACAGGACTATTGTTTCTAAAGTAAGTTTACTATCTAGCAATGAAAGAACTGAAGAAATAGCAAGGATGTTAGGCGGCATAGAAATAACAGAAACAACTATAAACCATGCAAAAGAAATGTTAGTTAATACCAAAAATAATAACCAAGATTAATATTAGTCATTAAACTCTATATCAACAAAAGAGTCAAAAAATATATTTTCTATAACCCTTAAGAAGGTCGCAAGCTTATGCTCACATATCTTAAAACTGGTAAATTTATCTTTTATTTAATAATAGCTACATTAATAAATGGTTGCCAATACAACGGGCTAGACTTAGCTAATTTGCCTTATTACCCAGATATAGAACAAGGTAGAATTATTGATATTAAAAAAACTAAGCTCCTTAGGGAGGGATTAACCTCTGATCAAGTTCAAATATTGCTCGGCAAGCCAATTATTATCAAAGAAGACACCTGGGAATATATCAACTATTATAAAAAATCTAATGAGGAACCAAAAATTACAAAGCTAACTCTACTGTTTGTGGATAATAAGCTAAAAATATGGTATAAAAAACCATAATTATTTTACTGTGAATTATTAAAAAATAAGGAACTCTTATGCGTTTAGCTGTATCTGGATCCAGTGGAAGAATGGGATCTGCTATAATTAAGACATTGTTAAAAAATCCAGAGCTACAATTATTGACGGCTTTAGATTCCTCGAACAGCAAGTATTTAGGACAAAAAATAGAAGACTGTAATATCTCATTAACAGATGATTTAGACACATTAAAAGAAGCTGACTGTTTAATAGATTTCACTAGGCCAGAGGCGACGATGAAATATTTATCATACTGCCTAAAACATAATGTCAATATGGTAATAGGAACAACTGGATTCAGTGAAGATGAATTAAAGGTTATAGAACAAGCATCAAAAACCATAGCTATAATGCATGCATCAAATACAAGCATTGGCGTGAATGCCACAATTAAACTTATAGAACTGGCATCGAAAATATTAAAATCTGGCTATGATGTTGAGATATTTGAGGCTCATCATAGTGAAAAAGTTGATAGTCCATCTGGAACATCCATTACAATGGGGGAGGCAATAGCAAAAACATGGGAGGTTTCTCTTCCTGAGGTTGCAACATGGTCTAGGCATGGCTATACAGGCCCGAGAAAAAAAGGCACGATCGGATTTTCAGTAATGAGAGGTGGAGATATTGTGGGGGATCATTCGGTTTATTTTTGCGGACAAGGAGAACGAATAGAGATCACTCATAGATCAACAAGCAGGGAAAATTATATCAATGGAGCTATTCAAGCCGCCCTTTTCCTTAAAAACAAGAAAAATGGTAAATTCAATATGAACGATGTTTTATCTTTATAAAAAATAATATTTAATAATAGACTAGCGGCTCTATCTCTAATTTAATGCCGCTTTTATTATAAACATCGTTAATAATTAATGCAGCCAGTCCTATAACATCATCAAATTTAGCTAAGCCTTGGTTTAAAAGAATCAAGGCGTTTTTTTCATAGACAGCAACTGAACCATAATTCTTTCCTCTCCATCCACAATTATCTATTAACCATCCAGCCGATAACTTATAAGCATCTTTTCTTTGCTCCCAAAAAACTAAATCCGGAAAGAAATGAAGAGCATTCAGAAAGCTCTCTTCCGATATTATAGGGTTTTTAAAAAAACTTCCAACATTACCAAATTCTTTGATATTTGGTAGTTTGGATCGACGTATATCAAAAATTGCTTCTATAAGATTATTAATATTCTTTGAGTCTTCTAATGATTTGCGTGTGGAATAATCGTTTATTTTAAAATACTCTAAATTAGGATTCCATATCTTTGATAAAATTACACGTACAGATAAAATAATGAAGTTCTTATATGTTTTTTGTTTGAAAATACTATTTCTATATGCAAAAAAACATTCTCTGGCTAATATCTCTACTATTTCCCCTTTTAATAAATCCCATGCTATTATGCTATAACAATAATTTGAAAATTCTATTCCATATGCGCCTATATTTTGTACAGGAGCAGCTCCTACTGTGCCAGGTATAAAAGCTAAGTTTTCTAAGCCATACCATCCCATATTAAGACAATGTATTACAAAATTATGCCAAAATTCACCAGCATACGCTTCTATTAGAACATCGTTACCAAAATCAGATATCATTCTAATACCTGAAAAATTAACCTTAATAACGAGAGATTCTATGCATTCTGGTAAAATTACATTACTACCGCCTCCTAAGATAAAAATATCTTTATAATCACCGAGAGTGCTAGTTATAAATTTTAGATCTTCAAAATTACGCACAACAAAGAAATAATCCGTAAAAGAATTAAGTTTAAATGTATTAAGATCTTTAAGATTTTGCTGCTTTGATTCTAATTTCATACACGACACTATATGGATAAAATATTGTATTTTTACAATACAATTAATTCCTAAATATAACAAGATTATATCTTGTGTAAATTACTAATTATATGTTATAATTCAAAAAGTTGAGTGACATTAGCATTTGCGGGAATAGCTCAGTTGGTAGAGCGCAACCTTGCCAAGGTTGAGGTCGCGAGTTCGAGACTCGTTTCCCGCTCCATTAAATTTCTCAAAAGCACAATTATAAATTAAGGCGCGATGGCAGAGTGGTCATGCAGCGGACTGCAAATCCGTGTACGGCGGTTCGATTCCGCCTTGCGCCTCCATACAGCATAGCAAGATATTTATTTATATTTTATGACAAAACTAGCAAATCATATTATATAATTAATTACCCTAAATAACTTTAATTTGTACGATATGTCATTATTCTTTAAATCATACCCAATTGTACGACGCATACTATTTTCTTTGAGCCCTGAAAAAGCACATGAAATAACTCTTAAGGCCCTTAATTGTTTTTACAAATTCCGATTGACAAGGAATATTCTTAGTTACTCTCCTTATTTGCCAAAAGAAATTATGGGAATTAAAGTAAACAATCCTATTGGGCTAGCTGCAGGCTTAGATAAAAACGGGGAATGCATCGATCCTCTAGGAAATTTAGGTTTTGGCTTCATAGAAATAGGGACAGTAACACCAAATCCACAACCAGGGAACCAAAAGCCAAGGATGTTTCGTTTGCATAAGTCAGAAGCGCTAATAAATAGATTAGGATTCAATAATAACGGAATAAATGAGCTTATATGTAATGTAAGAAAAAGCAAATGGCATAAAAATGGAGGCATTATAGGAATAAATATTGGAAAGAATGCAAAAACCCCAATAGAACTTGCCATAGAAGACTATTTGAAGTGCCTAAATGCTTCCTATACGTATGCTGACTATATAACTATAAATATATCATCCCCGAACACAGAGAAATTACGATCTCTACAAGAAAAAGAACATCTTGATAGATTGTTATATAAACTAGTAGAAACAAGTAAATCATTGTCAGATACCCATCAAAAAAACACTCCACTTGCATTAAAAATATCTCCTGATTTGGATTTAGATGATATTGACATAATATCCGATGCGCTTGTTAGACATAAAATTGAAGGAGTTATAGCAACTAATACTACATTGTCACGAAATAATGTAACTAATGATCTTTTCTCAAATGAAAAAGGAGGACTATCTGGATATCCTCTACACGAGTTATCACTAAATATTATAAATAGAATCAAGAAAAATGTTGGTAATAATGTAACGATTATAGGCACTGGAGGAATATTATCTGCAAAACAAGCTTTAGAAAAAATGGAAGCTGGTGCTGATGCAGTTCAAATATATACTGGTCTCATATATAAAGGACCTATACTAATTAAAGAATGTATAAATGCAATTAAAGAAAATCAATTTTATGATAACATCACTTAGTTTCTAACATTAAGATCTTCATTATATCTGATCAAATGCTTCTTTACCCAAATAAAGACAAGTTTCTAATCAATAAAGAAGATTGCTATCTAATACTTTGTTTCTGTGCCGAATGGTGCGCCACATGTAGGCAATACAAACAAAAACTGTCAATTTTATCAGAACAGCTAAAAAAACATACATTCTATTGGATAGATATAGAAGATAACTACGAACTTGTCGGAGATGAGGACATAACAAACTTTCCTACTCTACTCGTGCAAATAGATGAGAAAACTGTATTCTATGGAAGTATAGATTCTAACATCGATTATTTGAATATGATAATAAGAACAGTAACCAACAACAATAAAAACATAGCAACAAAATTACCAAACATTTGGAAAATACTAGAAGAATAAGAGATTATATTGAATCTAATTAAATTAAAGTCGTCGCCCTGTTCCTCCAAGTAATAATGCTATCTTGCTCATAATTTTGGCACTTAAAATAGATTTGTCGTTAATAGGATCAAAGCCATGGATAATATTGTTGCTTCCCTTATCATCAAGAATAATTGGGGTTCTGGATCTATTGTATGTTGCTGGAGCCTTGCTTTTATAACAAATCTCTAATCTAGGAATAATGCTTTTAGTAAGCTTCTCTATTCCTAATAAATAAATCTCTTCTTCTGAGTAATATAAAGAGACAGCAATCCCTTCGTTATTTGCTCTCCCCGTACGACCTATTCTATGAACATAGTCTTCAGCATTATGAGGGATGTCGAAATTTACAACATGGGAAATACCTGCTATATCTAGCCCACGAGCAACAACATCAGTCGCAACCAAAACATCTAAATTGCTAGATTTAAAATCATTAAGAATTCTTATTCTTTCTTTCTGGGTTCTATCTCCATGGATACAATCAGCACTTATTTTGTTTGAGGATAAATAGCTAGCTAACTTATTTGCTCCAATTTTAGTATTGGTAAATACTATAACATGCTTCATTTCAGTACTACGTATTAAAAACAATATAGCATCATACTTCTCATTACTAAGTACTTTATAAGAAATCTGCTTAACTGTATCTGCTATAGAATTTGGAACAGTGACATCAGCCTCCACTGGGTCTTTCAGATATGTTAAACCTAATTTTCGAACATCTTCACTAAATGTGGCAGAAAATAATAAACTCTGCCTTTTTTTAGGAAGCATTCTAACTATTCTGTCGACATCTGGAATAAAACCCATATCAAGCATACGATCGGCCTCATCTAAAACTAATATGTCAACATTAACTAGAGATACATTTCTCTGGATTATATGGGCAATTAATCTACCTGGAGTAGCTACTAATATTTCACATCCCTTATGCAATAAGTCCTTTTGATGTTCTAAATCAACCCCCCCAAATAGTACTAGACTACGTAAATTAGTATTCTTGCTATAAAGTTTTACACATTCATAAACCTGATCTGCCAATTCTCTAGTAGGAACTAGTATAAGGGAACGCAATAAATGACGTGCTGGCGAAATACTGTTATTTGCAAAAGGCACTAATCTATTGATTATTGGCAAAACAAAAGCAGCAGTCTTTCCAGTTCCTGTTTGAGCAGCACCAATAAAATCAGCGCCTGATAAAATATTTGGAATAGCAGATTCCTGAATCAGTGTTGGTTTGACATATCCAATCTCATCAAGAACACTCACTATTGAGAAGTCTAAGCCGAACTCTCTAAAAGAGCTTGTTTTTATATCTTTATCAAAAAAACTGATTTGATTCATTAAAATACTTGGTATATAAACATAATAGAATTATAAATAGTTGAAATGTATAGATAGACTGTTTGATATGATCTTTAAAAAAATTAATCTTGTAAACAAAATAACAAGCAAAAGTAAAAAAATAACTCAAAACAGTAAATTAACACATTTCTACGCTGAATGAATTATATAATTCATTCTACAGAAATAAAGGTCATGATCTCAAAAATTAAATCCAAAAAGATAAATTATCACGCAAGACTGAAAAAATAGCGCAATAAGCGCAATAAAAAATTAAACTTGTTAAGGAAAAACAACAGACTATTGCCTGTCGTAAAACACTTTACCCTTTTAGGCAGTTAATTAGAAAATTCTACAATTCAAATTAGATAAATAATTGCTAGTTTTAATAAGAATAATATTTGTAACAATTAAACATTTAATATTTTGCTATATAAATTATGATTGCTTATCATGATAGCTATACTTCTAACTTAATTTACCTAATACATGTGTGATTTATATAAATTTATCAGCCGTAGACGTAGTTTTAAACAATTACTAAAGAATTATGAAAACAGCATCACAATTATACCAAATTCTATAGAACATATACGCAATAGTAATATATATTATCCTTACAGATCTAATAGTAACTTTTATTACTTAACAGGATTAAATGAACCAAATTCGTGCTTGATTATGTTAACAAGCACAAATCAAGACATTCTTTTGCATGCCTCATGACAAAAAAAGAATTATGGGAAGGACCAATAATTGGACGAGAAACGATAAAAGAACTATTTTCCTTTGATTCCACATATTCTATAAATGATTTTGAAAGCATACTGAGCAAGATAATAAAAAACTGCAAAACAATCTTTATAGAAATGGATCGTTTTTGTATAGAAAAAAATCAAATATTTTCTTGTTTAAAGCAAATAATTAAAAAAATAACAACGAACATATTAAATTTATGGAAATGCAATCAATACTATCTGAAATGAGATTAATAAAAGATGATAATGAAATATCTAAAATGAGACGATCTGCCAAAATTTCTGCTAATGCTCACAAAAAATTTTGCGTTACTGTAAAGTAGGCATGTATGAATACGAACTAGAGGCAAAGTTGCTTTATGAATTTAATAAACACGGTGCTAAAGAAGTGTCTTGTAAATCAATTATTGCTTCTGGCTCAAACTCATGTACGCTTCATTACTCAAGAAATAATTCAATAATTAAAAATGGAGATCTTGTTTTAATAGATGCCTGCTGTGAACTAGATAATTATGCCTCAGATATTACTAGAACTTTCCCTGCAAATGGAAAATTTAGCTCTCCTCAACTTGCTTTATATGAAATTGTACTAGAAGCCCAAAAATCTGCCATAGATAAAACTATAGCTGGAAATAATTTTATACAACCTCATGAAACAGCAGTCAAAATTATAGTTCAGGGATTAATAGATGAAAAAATTCTAAATGGAACTGTAGAGGAAATTATAGAAAACGAAACATATAAATACATCTTCCCTCATAACACAAGCCACTGGATAGGAATAGATGTGCATGATGTTGGTAATTATTATAAGCTAAATGATGGTCGAAGAATATGGCTAACATTAGTATCTGGCATGTTATTAACAATAGAACCAGGAATATACATACGTCCGTCTCACAATATACCTAGTATATTTTGGAATATAGGTATTAGAATAGAAGATACTTTATTAATAAATGAAAAAGGAAATGAAATCATCTCAAAAAATGCTCCGGTTGATCCAAGCACAATAGAAAATATAATGCATCTCTAGAAAACATAAGAAAACAATATTTACTAAAACTAAGATGAAAAAAGAATTTGACATAGCAATAGTGGGATCTGGAATCACTGGAAACACATTGGCTATCTTACTATCTAAATTAGCAACAAACCCTTCTAAAATAGCATTAATCCAAAAAACTGAACCTAATGAATTAATAAATAGAAGAAATAAACCGGATGTCTTAGCTCTAAGTTACGGCAGTAAATTATTACTGGAAAGTATAAATGCATGGCCAAAGGAATCATCTATTATAAAAACAGTACATGTCTCAAAATTTAATCAGTTTGGAAAATTATTATTAAGAAATACTGATCTTAATGTAGATCAACTAGGAAGTATAATTAATTATGATAATCTTCAAAGAACACTAGATAACTTAGTTATAAACAGCGAGGTCTCGCTGATATATGGAAATGATATTGAGATAGTTAAGAAAGATAACTCTTATCAAACACAAATAGATGGATCATTTCTAAAATCTACAATTGTCGTACAGGCTAATGGAATAAATTGCAATGGAATTGAAAAACAATATGATCAAAAAGCATTATTAACAACGATTAAAATTAAATCAGTTAATAACAATGATAGATGGGCGTGGGAACGCTTTACCGATACTGGATGCATAACTCTGCTACCAACACCGAATAATCCAGATCTGTACTCAGTTGTTTGGTGTGACAAAACGAAAAACATAGAATGCTTAAGAAACATGACTAACAAAGAATTTTCAATATCAATAAAGAAATTCTTTGGTGATCTAATAGGAGAAGTCTCTACTGATTGCGAAAAACACGTGATACCATTATCTCTAAAGATAAAAAAACACCTGAATAATTTAAATTTAGTGACAATAGGAAATGCAGCACAAACTATACATCCTATTGGAGGACAAGGACTAAATTTAGGACTAAGAGATGTTGGCTGTCTATCTAGGTGTTTTGATAAATGGCTCGATAACAAGGCAGAGACTATAAGCATATTAAATAAATTCAATAAACAAAGATCTCTAGATAGAATTGTAACAATAGGAATCACTGAGATATTGACCAACGTTTTCAGCAGTAGAGCAAGTCCAATACAAAAAGTATTTGGCATCTCATTGTCGATAATTAATTTAATAAAACCAGTAAAAAAATCAATCATAAGACAACTTATACTTGGATTGAGAATATGACTATCTAATTATATTTCTTTCAGTACTATGAAAAAATATATTAATAAAAATATGATATATTCTATACATAGCATTTTAATGATTGAATGTTTTTTTGAATACTTAATACTCACTATAGCTGTTCATGATAAAATACAAAGCTAGCAATGTGAGTTATAATTTACAATACTGATAGTCAGTAATATCAACCATAATTTTTACCAAATGAATAAACAAGATGTTTTCGAAGAATGTATACGTATAAGCCTAGCACGCTATATGAATGACTTAGGAGATTCCAAACCTAATGATATATTAAAAATGGTTATCTTATGTGTCGAAAAACCAGTTATAGAAGTAGCTTTAAAAAGAGCTAATAATAATCAGTCCAAAACAGCGGAAATGCTTGGGATTACTAGAAGTACTTTAAGGAAAAAACTTCTGCTGCATCACATACAAATATAATTTTTTCAGTATCTCTATGAGATTTTTTATATCTCATGAGAGGTTGTTTAATTAAACCTATTTGAAACTCTACATTATTATGAAAATTGAAACTGCTCTTATATCTGTTTCCAATAAAACAGGAATCGTTGAATTTGCTAAATCTTTAATATCTAGAAAGATTCGTATACTCTCTACTGGAGGAACAGCTAAAATATTAAAAGATGCCGGTTTAGATGCAATAGAAGTGTCAGAATATACAGGATTCCCTGAAATTCTCGATGGGCGAGTTAAAACATTGCACCCTAAAATACACGGTGGACTATTGGCAAAACGAGATAAAAAAGAACATATCGATACAATTAAAGAATATGGAATAGATAAAATAGATATCTTAGTTGTTAACCTATATCCATTCAACGAAGCAATATCTAAAGAAGAATGTACATTTTCAAATGCAATAGAGAATATTGATATTGGTGGACCAGCAATGCTACGAGCAGCATCTAAAAATCATGGAAATGATACTGGCGGCGTAACAGTTATTGTAGATCCCAATGACTATGATAGTGTAATTAATGAAATAGATAAAACAGGAAAAACTTCTTACGAGTTACGTTTGGCTTTAGCTACAAAAGCCTTTGCACATACAGCCGCATATGATGGATCTATAACAAATTATCTAAGCAGCCTACTAGATAAAGCTCCAAAACATAATAAAACACCTGATAGACAAAAATGGCCAGAAATTATAACAATACAAGCAAGAAAACAACAATCGTTACGATATGGAGAAAATCCTCATCAAACGGCATCATTCTATACTGATGAGAAGATTGGTCAAGGGTTGCTAAGCAACTATAAGCAGATACAAGGCAAGGAGCTATCATTCAATAATATTTCCGATGCTGATGCAGCATGGGAGTGTGTTAGTAGCTTTGATAAACCCGCCTGTGTAATTGTAAAGCATGCTAATCCATGTGGAGTTGCAATTGGTGACAGCATAAAAGATTCTTATGCCAAAGCATTTAAAACAGATCCAATCTCTGCTTTCGGAGGAATAGTAGCTTTTAATAAAATAGTTGACCTGGAAACTGCTAGAATAGTAATTAACAATCAATTTTTAGAGGTGCTGCTAGCCCCAGATTTTGATGATGCCGCAATAAAGGAATTATCATCAAAACAGAATATAAGAGTACTAAAAATTTCAATTGGCAATAGCAAAAATAACTTCGATGCAAAGAGAGTTGGTGGAGGATGGTTGCTACAAACTCCAGATAGTCATGATTTATGTATAAATGATATTAGTATTGTTACAAAAAGACAGCCAACAAAACAAGAAATTGATGATTTAATATTCGCTTGGAATGTAGCAAAATTCGTGAAGTCTAACGCAATAGTTTTTGCTAGCAAAGGCATGACATTAGGGATCGGAGCTGGACAGATGAGCCGCGTTGACTCTGCTCGCATAGCATCTATAAAAGCAATTAAATCAAAATTAGATTTAAAAAATTCTGCTGTGGCATCAGATGCATTCTTTCCTTTTCGCGATGGACTAGATGTGATAATAGAATCTGGTAGTAGTTGTGTAATACAACCAGGAGGCAGTGTAAGAGATGATGAAGTTATAGATGCGGCTAATGAGCATGGAATAGTCATGGCTATTACTGGAATAAGGCATTTTCGTCATTAATGAGAATTATTGGTATTGACCCTGGTCTTAGAAAAACAGGTTTCGGAGTAATAGAGCAGAATGGCAATGTTATGAAATATATAGCTAGCGGCACTATAATAATACCAACCAATGTGCCGTTATCAGAAAGATTAAAAGTAATTTTTGATAATATAAATCAAGTTATTAGAGAAACGAATCCACTAGTAGCTGCTATGGAAATTATTTTCATGAACACTAATCCAGCTACAACTTTATTACTAGGACAGGCCAGGGGTGCTGCTTTGTGCGCTATAGCTAATAATAACATAAAGGTTTATGAATATACGGCACTACAAATAAAGAAAGCTGTTGTTGGCACAGGAAGAGCAGCAAAAAATCAAGTTCAGACTATGGTCCAAAGACTATTATCCCTAAATGGATTACCATCTCCTGATTCAGCTGATGCTCTATCTTGTGCCATATGCCATTCGAATATAAACCCCTTTAGATTGATTATGCGAAATTTACAAAATAGTAATACTATAGATAAAGATAAAACGATTAAAAAAGGAAGATTAATTTGAATAATGTTAATGTATGATAGAAAGAATAACAGGTAAATTAATAGAAAAGAGCACGAATAGTGTTTGTTTAGATGTCAATGGAATATGTTATGAAATAGAAATAACATCAAATACTATTAATTCTCTTCCAGCTATTAATGAACAAACAACCTTGTTCACGCATCTATTAATACGTGAGGATGCCCACATATTATTCGGTTTTAATAATCCTGAGACTAGAAATACCTTCCGCCTGCTGATTAAAACAGCGGGAATAGGAGCTCGAACGGCTTTATCTGTTCTTTCAACATTAACAGTTGATGAATTGTCGAATTCTATATTAATGCAAGAACCATCCATATTAACTAAGGTTCCTGGAATAGGGCAAAAAACTGCAGAGCGTTTACTACTAGAACTAAAAAATAAAATAAAATCAGAAACTGGATTAAATTCGCTACAAGTTCCTCAAAGGCAGTCTGATATTATTAATGCGCTAGTATCATTAGGTTATTCATACAAAGAAACAATCAAGATAATTAATCTTGTTCCAGAGGATCTCGCCTTATCAGAGAGTATAAAATATGCGCTTAAATTACTGAGTTCTGGGTAATCCAGTATAGAATTAAATCTACATTAATCTTACAGATATTTAAATATGGTTATTAAGTCTGATCATCTTGCCCAAACAACCAAAATACATAATAAAATATTAGAGCCTACCGCTCCTATTAACGAGGAATCTATTGAAAGAGCCTTAAGGCCAAAAAATTTCTATGAATATATAGGACAGAAGAGAACCTGCGATCAGCTAGAGATATTTATAAAAGCCGCTCGTAATAGAAAAGAGTCATTAGATCATACATTATTATTTGGTCCACCTGGCTTAGGAAAAACTACTCTTGCCCATATAATAGCTCATGAAATGGGAGCAACTTTAAGACAAACATCTGGCCCTGTGTTAGAAAGACCAGGTGATCTAGCCGCAATACTAACAAATATGGAGAAAAATGACGTCCTGTTTATTGATGAAATACATAGGCTATCTTCTGTTGTAGAAGAAATTCTCTACCCGGCTCTAGAAGACTTCCAAATAGATATCCTAATAGGAGAAGGACCATCTGCAAGAAGTGTAAAGTTAGACCTTCAGCCATTTACATTAATAGGAGCTACCACTAGAGCAGGCATGCTAACAAATCCATTGAGAGACAGATTTGGAATTGTATCAAGGCTTGAGTTTTATACCCCAGAAGATCTTTCTCATATAATTTCTAGAAGCGCCAAGTTACTAAAAACAAATGTCACTATAGAAGGATCAGAGGAGATTGCTCGAAGATCACGAGGTACGCCTAGAATAGCAAATAGATTATTAAGACGAGTACGTGACTATGCTGAAGTTAAGGCAGAAGGCATTATAGATGCTGCTGTAGCAAATCAAGCTTTATCAATGCTAGAAGTGGATCCGAATGGATTAGACCTTATGGACAGAAAATTATTAGAAGCAATTATTTATAAATTTGATGGAGGCCCTGTTGGAATAGATAGTATTGCTGCATCTATAGGAGAAGAGAAAGATACCATAGAAGATGTTATAGAGCCTTATCTTATACAACATGGATATATACAAAGAACACCTCGTGGCAGGATAGCAACATCTATAACTTGGAGTCATTTAGGTTTGCAGCATATAAATGCTCCTCAGCAAAAAAATATATTTTAGCCTAATATTTGACGAAACATCTTAAACAAACTTAATTACGATAAACTTTAAAGAAATGACTACTATTGAAAATAACATGTCATCGCAGAATTTCTTGCGTCGAATAATAGAAGAAGACATTGCATCAAGAAAACTAGATAAGAGATTATGGTCAGGAATACCAGGGCCAATAAGTTTGCAAAAAAATATCAATGAAATTGATCTTGCTTCAATTAGAACAAGATTTCCTCCAGAGCCTAACGGATATCTGCATATAGGGCATGCAAAAAGTATATGCATAAATTTTGGATTAGCAGAACAATATAACGGAGCTTGCCATTTAAGATTTGATGATACTAATCCTGATAAAGAAAATATAGAATATGTAGAATCAATAATTGAAGCAGTTAAATGGCTGGGTTTTGGATGGTACAATAACAAACGCAATAATATATACTTTGCAAGCGATTACTTCAACTATATGTATGAATTTGCAGAAGAATTAATAAAAAATAACTATGCTTATATCGATGAGCAAAATGATAATGAAATCAAAGACAATAGAGGAACATTAACTGCCCCAGGTATAGACTCTCCTTGGCGCAATAGACATTTTGAAGAGTCCTTATTGCTATTTAGAAAAATGAAGGATGGAGAATATCCGAATGGTAGTCTTGTATTGCGTGCAAAAATAGATATGAGATCACCTAACATAAATATGCGTGATCCTGTTATGTATAGAATACGACACTCATCTCATCATCGCACTGGATCAAAATGGTGCATCTATCCGATGTATAGCTGGGCACATCCAATAGAAGATGCATTGGAAGGAATTACCCATAGCATATGCACATTAGAATTTGAAGATCAAAGATCTCTATATAATTGGTTTTTAGAGAAATTAAAAGAAATAGGAATTTTTGCAGACCCTCTTCCTCATCAATATGAATTTTCAAGATTGAATCTAAGCTACGTAGTTACAAGCAAAAGAAAATTATTAACTCTTGTAAAAGAAGGATATGTTGATGGATGGGATGATCCTAGGCTACCAACAATATTCGGCTTACGTAGAAGAGGATATACTCCTAGATCAATACGACTATTTTGTGAAAGAATATCTGTATCAAAATCAGATTCATTAATTGACTATAGTATTCTAGAGCAAGCATTACGAGATGATCTTGATTTAATAGCAACAAGAGCAATAGCAATCTTAAATCCTTTAAAATTAATAATTACAAACTACCCTAATAACCACTCAGAAATATGTTATGCTCCTATCAATCATCATGATAAAAATCTTGGCTATAGAAGCTTTTTCTTTCAGAAGGAATTATGGATAGATGAAGATGATTTTCAGGAAAACCCTCAAAAAAATTATTTTAGATTGTTTCCTGGGAACTTAGTGCGCTTAAAATATGGATATGTTGTTAAATGCACAGGGTATAAAAAAGATGAAAAAGGAAACATCTTAGAGGTGTACGCAGAATACTTCCCAGATACAAAAAGTGGAACTGATGGCGCTAATAAAATTAAAGTGAAAGGCAATATAACATGGTTATGTTTAACAGAAGCACAACCTGTAACAATAAATCTATACGAACATCTATTTACA
This sequence comes from Candidatus Kinetoplastibacterium blastocrithidii (ex Strigomonas culicis), assembly GCF_000319245.1. NCBI lineage: Bacteria > Pseudomonadati > Pseudomonadota > Betaproteobacteria > Candidatus Kinetoplastidibacterium > Candidatus Kinetoplastidibacterium blastocrithidiae. The sequence goes on from NC_019814.1 coordinate 734,174, forward strand.
AAGCCAATCCCAGATAATGAAGGAAATAATTTTATTAATTATATAAATCCTAACTCTAAAAAAACTATTAGGGCATTATTAGAACCAGATACAATAAATCGAGATGTTAAAACATGGCAATTTGAGAGACTTGGCTATTTTATTATAGATAAAGACAGTACTAATGAAAATATAATAATAAATCGCATTGTAACCTTGAAAGATTCTTATATTAAAAATTAAATGATAATAAAACCATCTAAAATAGATTGTAAAAGCGCCAATATAGTAGCTCCAAGGCTAATATTACAGGACGGCAGTGATGATTTATACATTTCCATAGAAACTTATTTAAAAAACTCTGGAGATTTTTTCGTAAATGAATATATCATTATTGATGCTAGACAACTAGTAAAGTCGGTAAATTGGGATCAGTTGATAGGAATACTTAAAATCCATAGCATTAGTGTACTTGGAATATTGGCAAATGGAGATAATTTAATTTCAGCTTTAGATAAAGGATTAATAAATATATCATCAGGCAAGGAAGAGATATATAATTCAAACGACTTAAGTTATCATAAAGACACAAAAAACAACAATAGAAAACTTGGTACATTATTGATAGACAAACCATTACGATCAGGACAAAAAATATATGCAAATGAAAAGGATCTTATCGTGATTGGTATGGTAAGTCCTGGAGCTGAAATAATAGCAGATGGTAATATTCACGTCTATGGACCTTTGCGTGGAAAAGCTATAGCTGGAGCGAATGGTGATACTGATTCTCGCATATTTACCACGCAATTTGATGCTGAGTTATTAGCTATTGCAGGAATATATAAAATATTCGATAACAACTTAAATGGCGACATGTATAACAAAAAACTATTTGCAAAACTACAAAATGAGAAGATTACAATTAAATTGCTATGAAAATCAGAAAAATATTTTATCTACTTATACTGTAGACTGTTGTATTATTATAGTATTAACATTTAAAAGAGGATATAAAAGTCGTGACACGTATCGTTGTTGTAACTTCTGGTAAAGGTGGTGTTGGTAAGACTACTAGCAGTGCTAGTTTTTCTGCTGGTCTGGCCATGAGGGGGCACAAGACTGTAGTAATAGACTTTGATGTTGGATTGCGCAATCTTGACCTAATTATGGGCTGCGAAAGAAGAGTTGTATATGATTTTATCAATGTGGTTCAAGAAGAAGCAAACTTAAATCAAGCATTGATAAAAGACAAGAAAGTCGAGAATCTATTCATTTTGCCAGCTTCTCAAACTCGTGATAAAGATGCATTGACTAAAGATGGGGTTGAGCTAGTACTAAAAAATCTTAGCAAGATGGGATTTGAGTATATTGTATGTGATTCACCAGCAGGTATTGAAACAGGCGCTTTAATGGCCGCATATTTCGCTGATGATGCAATAGTAGTTACTAATCCTGAAATATCTTCTGTTAGAGACTCAGATAGGATATTAGGTCTACTATCGTCAAAATCTAAAAGAGCTATTAATGGCGATGATCCTATTAAAGAATATCTATTAATTACCAGATACAACCCAAAAAGAGTACTAACTGGTGAAATGCTTTCCATATCAGATATAGAAGATATACTTAGAATAAATCTCATTGGAGTAATCCCAGAGTCTGAGTCTGTACTGCATGCATCAAATCAAGGACTACCTGCCATTCACATGAAAGAAACTAATGTTTCTATAGCATATGAAGATGTAATATCTCGTTACTTAGGCAAAGAAATTGCAATGAAATTTACAGAGCAAGAAAAACCTAATCTATTTAAAAGACTGTTTGGAGGGATATAAAATGTCATTTTTATCATTCCTGCTTGGAGAAAAGAAGAAATCAGCAGTCGTCGCAAAGGAAAGATTGCAAATAATACTAGCACATGAACGTTCTACAAAAAACTCACCAGATTATTTGCCTAAACTACAACAAGAATTGATCGCGGTTTTATCTAAGTATGTACATATAGATCTTGATGATATCAAAGTCAATGTGGAAAGACATGGTTCGCTTGATGTTTTAGAAGTAAAAATAGAAATGCAAAAAAAAGAAAACTCCTAAGCAAAATGCATCAATATTACCTTGACAAGTCGTAGTGATGAATTCTACCTTAGTGTTTTATATTTCAATCTTCTAGGATTTATATTCTTATTCTTAGACTTTTTATAACTTTCGTATTCACTATAGTTGCCGTTAAAAAATACGACTTCAGAATCACCTTCAAATGATATGATATTGGTAGCTATTCTATCTAAAAACCATCTATCATGGCTTATAACTAAAATGACTCCAGGAAATTCTAGCAATGCATCCTCTAGAGCTCTAATAGTTTCAACATCAAGATCATTTGATGGCTCATCCAGAAGCAAAACATTGCCTCCTGATAGTAGTGTTTTAGCCAAGTGCAAACGCCCTCGCTCTCCTCCGGACAAATCGCTAACAATCTTACTCTGATCCGTCCCTTTTAAATTAAATCTACTTAGATATGCTCTTGAAGATATAGATAATTTACCAATATTGATAATATCAGATCCATTTGAAATATTTTCAAAAACAGATCTATTATTAACTAGCGACTCTCTTGATTGGTCAACAAAAGCTATTTTTACCGTTTTGCCAACTATAATTTTTCCCTTGTCTGGAGATTCAGAACCAATTATCATACGAAACAATGTAGACTTACCTGCTCCATTAGCACCAATAACACCTACTATAGCACCTGGAAGAATATTGAAATTTAGATCATCTATTAAGAGCCTATCTTCATAAGCCTTGCTGACACCAACAAAATCAATTACATCTTTACCTAGCCTATCACCTGCCGGAATAAATATTTCCTGTGTTTCATTCCGTTTTTGGTATTCATATGAAGTTAATTCTTCATAATGATTCAATCTTGCTTTGGACTTGGATTGCCTACCTTTAGGATTTTTACCTATCCACTCTAACTCTTTTTTTATTGTGCGTAGACGAGCACTTTCTGAACCTTCCTCTGTTTTTAAACGAACTTCTTTTTGGGCAAGCCAAGAACTATAATTACCTTTCCATGGAATACCATAACCTCTATCTAGCTCTAGTATCCATTCAGCAACATTATCCAAAAAATAACGATCATGCGTTACAGCAACAACCGTTCCTTTAAAGTCATGTAAGAAATGCTCTAGCCATTCTACACTTTCTGCATCTAAATGATTAGTAGGCTCATCTAATAATAATATGTCTGGCTTAGATAACAACATTCTGCATAAAGCAACCCTTCTTTTTTCTCCACCTGATAAATTTTCAATTTTTGCATCCCAAGGTGGGATTCTTAAAGCATCAGCAGCGACTTCTATTTGCAACTCAGAATCATCAAATCCACTGGTAGATGCAGCTGAAATAATAGCCTCGAGCTCTGCTTGTTCAGATGCTAGTTTTTCAAAATCAGCATCTGCTTCAGCATATGCAGCATAAATATCTTCCAAACGTTTTTTTGCTCTTAGAACATCACTCATTCCTAATTCAACAGCTTCTCTAACCGTTAATTCATTATCTATAAACGGCTCTTGTGGAAGGTATCCTATCTTTAACCCTGGAAGAGCTAAAGCCTCTCCATCTATCTCTTTATCAACACCAGCCATTATTTTTAATAATGATGATTTGCCAGAACCATTTAGACCAAGAACACCAATCTTAGCTCCTGGAAAAAAAGAAAGAGATATGTCTCTCAAAATATATTTATTTGGAGAGACAACTTTACTTACACGGTTCATGGTATATACGTATTTTGCCATGGCAATTTATAAATACTATTTAAGAAAAAATTAAGGAATAAACCACAATGTTCAAACATTGATTAATTATAGTTAATTTAGTTATATCAGTAATGTTATATTTTTTTAAAAAATATTTATTTACTATAAAAATTTTTAGTAAGATTTAAAAAAATAAAACAATACACAACTAATATAAAACAGTCACTACATAATTCTAGAAGGCACATCTATAACTAAGAACGTTTTACCTTTTCCAACATCTTAAAAACATTCTTTGGCAAATCCGCAAATAACCTTTTATATGCCTTTCCCAAACAACGACGCTCAAGAGTATTTCGTCTTGTACGTTTACGTTCTGCCATAATAAACTCCTAAAATATAAAATCCAAAATAAAATAATAGTGTTTTTAATTATAACCTGATTACAACAAAAACTCTTGCTAAATCATACAAAAATATAAATAGTGATATTGTAATATTCAAGTAATTTATTATACGGGGATAATTAATAACAAATTATGAAATCTAACATAAAAATTACCGGAGCTAAACAAAACAATCTAAAGAATTTAAATTTAGAGATAGATCCCAATGATTTCACAATAGTTACTGGCGTATCTGGGTCAGGGAAAAGCTCTCTTGTATTCGATACTATTTATGCAGAAGGACAACGTAAATATGTAGAAACATTTTCCCCATACTCAAGGCAATTTCTAAATCAGATGAATAAGCCTAATGTTAGAAACATAACCGGAACATTGCCTGCAATAGCAATATACCAGAAAAATCATATAAGGAATTCGTACTGTACTGTAGGTTCTCTTACAGAAATAAATGACTATCTAAAAATAATATTTGCCAATAATTCTAATTTATTTTGCGAGAATTGCAATCAAATAGTAAAAAGAGATACAGCAAATTCCATATTGGAAGATCTAAATAAGAAATTAAAAACAAGAAAAAACATTAAGGTTAACATAACGTTCCCAATAGTTATATCACCAAATATAAGAAAAGATATGCTCAGATATCTTTCAAACAAAGGATACCTGGATATATATAAAGAGGAATCAATCAGCCATAATGAAACTGATGTTAGTAAGATTTTTATAATACAAGACAGAATAAATTTATCTAAAGAAAACCAAAGTCTCTGCCATGAAGCAATAGAAACAGCTATGCTCATGGGTAATGGCGAAGTAGTTATATATTATTGCCACAATAAAGAATCTGATGATAAAACACTAAGATACAATAACAACCTTAAGTGTAATAATTGCAACTTAGAATACAATGATGTTACACCAAGTAATTTTTCCTTTAGTTCTCCACTAGTGGCTTGTAGTAACTGTAATGGTTTTGGTGAGATATTAGAAATTGATATTGATCGTGTAATACCTGACAAGAATAAAGCCTTAAGAGACGGAGCTATAAAACCTTGGTAAACTAATACATTTATAACATGCCAACATGATCTTGAGAATTATGCAAATATAGCCTCCATTCCGTTATCCACACCATGGAAAAAACTAACAAATGATCAAAAAAGATGGGTAATATATGGTGATTATGATGGAGAATATGCTGCAGACAAATGGTATGGAATAAAAAGATTCTTCTCTAATCTAGAGAAGAAGTCTTATAAAATGCATATAAGAATTCTACTGTCCAAATATAAGAAATCTTCAGTTTGCATTAAATGTAACGGTAGCAGATTCAATAATAGTTCATTGCTATGGCGTATTGCAAATACAGAAAATAACTTGAATGAGCACTATGATTGTAGTAGGCCTATACCATATAAAAATAAAGATGCATTAAATATAGCAGATATATTGAAGATGTCAGTTAATGCAGTGTTGTAACTATTTCTTAAGTTTAAGAGAGATAAAATACTGATTAAGACAGATGATCAAGCAATACAAGAAATAGAAAACAGATTAGAGTTTTTAAGAAACATTGGACTTGGGTATCTAGCACTGAACCGTAAAGGGAAAAGCCTCTCTGGCGGTGAAATTCAAAGAATAAATCTAACTACTGCCTTAGGATCATCGCTAATAAACACCATGTTTGTATTTGATGAGCCCTCCAGTGGTCTACATTATAAAGATATAAATAAAGTAATAACATCTATAAAAAAACTTAATGATTACGGTAATTGCTTAATAGTTATAGAACACAACTTACAGTTAATATTATCTGCAGATAGAATATTGGAGCTAGGACCAGGATCTGGCATAGATGGAGGCAATATAATCTTTGATGGAACACCTCATGAATTATATACGGCTGATACAATAACATCAAAGTATGCAAATAACAAACTGATATTTAAAAAAAAATACTCCATTAAGCCAATTAACTTTAACAAAAATATATTAACAATATCAAAAGCTTACGCGAATAACCTAAAAAACATTTCTATCAAAATACCACTCAACAGATTAGTATGTATTACTGGAGTATCTGGCTCAGGGAAAACAACCCTTCTAAAAGAAATTATATATAACGGATTACATAACGTAAGAAATCCTGAATTGCACAGTGAAATATTCTTTGAAAAAATAGAAGGCCATGAAGTAGTAAATAATGTTAATTTAATTGACAACTCACCGATTACAAGAAGCACAAGATCTAATATCGCTAGCTATATTGGCGTATTCGAAACAATTAGAATTCTTTTCTCTCAAGCCTCATTATCTATAAAGAGAAATTATTCACCTAGCACGTTCAGTTTTAATAGTGGTCATGGAAGGTGTCCGACATGCAATGGAAGCGGAATAGAGCATGTAGAAATGCATTTCTTGTCAGATGTATATTTATGTTGCCAAGACTGCAATGGTAAACGCTTCAGAAAAGAAATATTAGAAGTTTATATAGAATTAAATAATAGGACAGCATCTATAGATCAAGTTCTTAACATGACCGTGATAGAATCTATTGATTTTTTTAAAGGCATCGAACTAATAACCAAAAAACTATCTTCTGTTGTTTCTATAGGGATAGGCTATCTAAAATTAGGACAAGCATTATCAACAATGTCTAATGGGGAACTAAGACGAATAAAACTGATATCTAGTATCATAAATTCATCTAATAATAAACAACAAAAACAAAATAATGATTTGTTCTTAATAGATGAACCTACATTAGGATTATATGCAAATGAAATATATATTCTAATAGAATTTTTACGTAATATTATAGATATGGGGCATTCTATAATATTAATAGAACATAATCTAGAAGTTATAAAGTCATCAGACTGGGTTATAGATTTATGACCTGAAGGCGGTGATAATGGAGGAAGAGTTATTGCTGAAAACTATCCAGAATCGCTAGATAAAAATAATTTATCTTATACAGGAAAAGCTCTAAATAATAGCAAAATAATCTGTTCCCACAGGGAATATAATACATCCTATAAAAAGAACTTAACAAATGAAAAATATATAGAAATATATAATGCCAAAGAGAACAATCTACAAAATATCGATATCAAAATACCTTTGAATCAGTTTACTGTTATCACAGGAGTTTCTGGATCTGGAAAATCTACACTTGCATTTGATATATTATTTAATGAAGGACAGAGGAGATATCTTCTTACCTTGAGCTCTCATGCAAAATCAATCATTCAGAACTCAAGAAAAACCAACATTGGCAAAGTAATAAACCTACCTCCTACTATAGCAATAAAACAACATAAAGGGTTAGGAAATTACAAGTCAACAGTATCAAATATATCAGAAATACACAATTTCTTGAGACTTATCTATGCAAAACTTGGTGAACAACATTGTCATATATGCAAAACTTTTATAAGAACTCATACAGTTGATCAAATTACAGTAAAAATATTACAAGATAATTACAATCAAAACATCATAGTATTCTCACCAATAAGTATAAAAAACCTTAAAAATCATATAGAAAAAAAGGATACTACACCTTTCTTCTTAAATAATAAACTCATAACTCAACAAAAATTAAGAATACTAAATCTCTCTGATGATATTATTATAGAAAAACTAATAGGAAACATCATAGTTAAAAACGAAAAAGAAGAAGAACTCCGAGAATTAGTAAATATTGCAGTCAAAACTAGCGATGGTTTTATAAAAGTTATATCAATAAAAAACACAAATATTCACGTAATTGATATCGAATCAATATCAGATATACTCATTCAGCAAAAAACTAATGAAAAATTTTTTAATGCAAAATTAGCATGTTTAAATTGCAATACAATATTACCTACATTAGAACCACTATTGTTTTCTCATAACTCCAAAAATGGATGCTGTCCAATTTGCAAAGGAACTGGAATAAACATTACCAATAAAAACAATAAAGAATCTTCAGAAGATATATCTTTATGCAATAAATGTAACGGTAAAAGACTTAATGAAGAAGCATTATCGGTATACTGGAAAGGATACAATATAGCGGATATTCTATCTATGTCAGTTGATAGAGCTATTGATTTCTTTGAAAATGTACAAATCTCATCTAGAGAATCTTTGATTGCTAAAGATATTTTATTAGAAATTCTCAGCAAATTAAATTTTATGAAAAAAGTAGGCTTAGATTATTTAGAGCTTAATCAACCAGAGCCGACATTATCGGGAGGTGAGTGAATCACAACGAGTACATTTAGCAGCACAGTTAGGCTCTAATACCCAAGGAGCATGCTACATTCTAGATGAGCCAACAATTGGATTGCACCCTATAGATAATAAGAAACTTATAGAATCACTTTCCTCTTTAAGAAATAATGGCAATACGATAGTAGTAGTTGAACATGACTATGAAATGATAAAAAATGCATCATACATAATTGATATGGGTCCTGGAGCCGGACTTCACAGTGGGAAAATTGTAGCACAAGGAAGCTTAAACGACATATTAGACTCTAAAGAATCAGTAATAGCTAAATCTCTAATAAAAAATAAAACAAAAACCATTTATAAAAAAAGAACAATACACAATAAATCAAAATTTATACAAATAAAAAATGCTAGTTTACATAACATCAATGGAGCATATGCTAATTTTCCATTAAACTGCTTAAATGTTGTAACTGGCGTATCTAGATCTGGAAAATCTACACTCATACAAGAAATATTATTTAAAAATGTATATAGAATACTTGAAAACATTAATAATAAAAATTATATTAACTGTGAGTATATAGAAGGAATTTGCAATATCCATAGAATTATATCAATAGATCAAAGTCCAATAGGGAAAACACCAAGATCATGTCCAGCAACCTAGACTGGTTTCTGGGATGGAATACGTAAGAAATTTGCAAATACTACAGGAGCAAAAATAAAAGGATGGAATCATTCAAGATTTTCCTTTCACTCAAAGGAAGGAAGATGCAAGGAATGTAATGGGCTTGGTACAAAAACAATAGAAATGAGTTTTATGCCTGATGTTACGATTGTATGTGAATCTTGTAATGGATTAAGATTCAATAAAGAAACATTAATGATAGAATTCCTAAGTAAGAATATAGGTGAAACATTAATGATGGAAGTAGACCAAGCTATGGAACATTTTTCTAATTTTCCTTTAATATATAGACCTCTAAAATTTTTACATGACATAGGACTTGGGTACCTTTCTATCGGCCAATCATCTTCTACATTATCGGGTGGAGAATCTCAACGCGTTAAAATCGTGTCAGAACTCATACGAAATGATATGATAATTAATAAGGATTGCAAAAATATACAGCAACACACGTTATATGTTATGAATGAGCCAACTACTGGATTATCCATCTCCGATATAGAAAGCCTTGTGGCAATGCTACAAGAATTAATAAAATCTGGAAACTCTATCATAGCCGTAGAGCATAATTTAGACTTTATTAATCAGGCTGACTGGATAGTTGATATGGGTCCTGGGGGAGGTTCTTGTGGCGGCAACATTGTATTTCAAGGTCAATTTAAATCACTATTAGATAAATCTGACAAATTAACATCAACACAAGAAGCTGTACAAAATTTTATATTGAAAAAATGATGGCAAATAAAAACTACATTATTTTAATAATTTAATATATTGTTCAGAGCAATATTTGCACCAACAAAACCCATTGTTGCGGTTACTGTAACAATAGATCCGTATCCAGAACATGATAGATTATGAGTAAATCCCCTATCGCAATTTAATGAAGGAATTATTATCTGCTGATTAATCCATAGTGCGGTAATCCCCATGTTAGGTATAGACTTCTTATTATTTCTCTTAATAACATGAGTAGGAAATCCATATTTACGCCTAAGGATGTTTCTCATTTTAGACAAAATAGGATCATTAGTTGCTATTGAAATATCACCTTGCAACAATTTTAAAACATCAGTTTTACCACCTGCACTACCACAAACTATTAAAGGTAATTTATTTCTTACCGAGTATAATGACAATTCTACCTTGATATCAACCTGATCTATACAATCAATTATTGAGTTACAATCTGTCTGTATTAAGCTATCAATATTTTCATATGATAAAAAATCTTCTATAGCACGAACATTACACTCTGGATTTATTTCTGCAATCCTATCTGACATCACCTCAACCTTTGATTTCCCTATCGTAGAAACTAAGGAATGTGTTTGTCTATTTATATTTGATTCAGCAATATTATCTAGATCAACCAATGTTATAGATCCAATTCCTGACCTTGCTAGGGCTTCTGCTGCCCAAGATCCAACGCCACCAATACCAACAATAATCACATGTGAGTTTTGTAATTTCCGGTAATTTTCATAACCATATAGTTTTATGACGCCACTAAATCTTCTATCCATTTTTGCATTATTCATAATAATTCTTAAAATAAATAAAAACCAAGTTTTTGGAATAATATGATTGTTACTAATACAATGCAATAGCAATATTATATTTATTGTTAGATTTTCTAAGAAAACGCTATAATTGTCACATGAATTGTTATCTTGCTATAGAATAACTTGAAAGGATAAGGCAATAGAATGTTACTATCAAATTTACGACAAGATTATACAAAAGGTAATCTAATAGAAAAGGATTTAAAAACATCACCTTTTGAACAGTTTGAACTATGGTTTAATCATGTTTTAGAAGAAAAAATTCCAGATCCTAATGCAATGGTTCTAAGTACAGTTAATAATAAAGAAGAACCATCATCAAGAATTATGTTGCTAAAAGACTTTGACTGCAAAGGATTTGTATTCTATACAAACTATGATTCTCGTAAAGGTCATGACTTAGAATATAATTCTAACGCATGTTTATTATTTTTTTGGCAATCATTAGAGCGTCAAATTAGAATAAATGGAGTCATAAAAAAAATAAAAGATCGTGATTCCGATTTATATTATGAAAGTAGACCTCTAGAATCACGTATAGGTGCTTGGGCTTCATTGCAAAGCAAAGTAATGCGAGATAAAGAGGATCTAAACAAACGTATCAATTTATATACAGAAAAATTTGGTAACAACCCTACACGACCTAAAAACTGGGGAGGATATATATTAGAACCAAAACTGTTTGAATTCTGGCAAGGTGGATCGTCACGTCTACATGATAGGATTACTTATACTAAAGATAGTGACAAAAAATGGAAGATAGAAAGATTATATCCATAAAATAATATGCATATTTAATATACATGAAGCCTGAAATACAAACTCAACAGAAGGAACTTAGACAATTATTAGGTAACTTTGTTACAGGCGTAACAATTATAACTACGCATGGCTTAATGAATAGACCATACGGATTAACTATCAATTCTTTTAATTCTTTATCGCTAGATCCCCCGTTAATTCTTTGGAGTCTGTCTATAAAGTCAACAAATAAGAATATTTTTCTAAATTGTAGCAACTATGTAATACATATTTTATCTAACGAACAAACTGAAATAGCAAATTCTTTTGCAATAAAAAATCCACCAGACAGATTCAAAAATATAAAGACAAAATTTTCACCAAGTGGAACAATAATGTTAGATATAGAATATAAGGCTTGGATAGATTGTAAAAACTATAGACACTACATAGAAGGGGATCATCTATTAATGATAGGAAAAGTACAATATTACCATTATTCTAATGCGGAACCATTGATATTCTATAATGGTGATTTTTATAAAAAACTTTCACATATTTAATTATTTTCTAATAATTTTTTTCAAAATGTATACAATAAAAATATCTGAGCTGAAGGAAACTTCGATACTGGCTGCCTCTATTGCAGAATCTATATGTAAAGAGGAAAGATCTAATGGAAAAATTATTTATTTATACGGCGATCTTGGTTCTGGAAAAACTACTTTAGTAAGATATTTTTTGCAAAGTTTTGGCATAGTTGATAATATTAAAAGCCCTAGTTTTTCTATAATGGAACAATATTATATTAATGAAATTAGTTTTTATCACTTTGATTTTTATAGATTTAATCATCAATCAGAGGTATTAAATATAGGGCTTAACGAACTAAAAGATAAAAACACTATTATGTTGATTGAATGGCCAGAAAAAGCTATAGGATTTTTACCAAAACCTGATTTAGAAATATTGCTATCATGCTCAGAAATAGGGACTGATGTGGAACGTTATGCCACTTTGTCTACACAAAAAAATAAAGAAGAAAAATGGCTGACAAATATAATAAGCGCTTACAAGCATGTATTGGCTCACACATAAAAAATATTTTAAATAAAAACTTATTACTAATAACACTAATATTCTATACAGTTAATTTTTCTTTTGTTTTTTAGATATTCGTATTTAGCTTTCTGATGAGAGTACTAGAGCAACAATAGAACCCAAGGTAAAACTTGACTTCAGTGTTTTTTCTCAAGCATCCATAACGATTAATCTTAGATATAAAAAATACTACTAATATTTTCAGATTTTAATAATCCATCAAACCACTATAGAAATAATGACCCATATATAAAAAATATTCGCGTAACAAAAAAAGAATCTGATGTAATAAGGATCGTATTTGACTTAAAATAAGAAGTTGATCATAAAATATTATTGCTAGAACCAATAAATTCCTATAAATATAAGACAGTCATAGATATAAATACAAAAGACACGATAATGACGATCCTTAACAAAAAAATATAAATTAAATAATATAAATAAGGGAAAAGACAATGAAAATAGATTTTTATCAGGAAATATACCCAAAAAATTAGTTTTAGTAATAGACCCTGGACATGGTGGCGAAGATCCTGGAGCAATAGGGGTAAATGGGTCTTTTGGAAAAAATATTGTTATTGATATCGCTAAAAAACCAATAGAATACCAGGATAACATTGATGTATATTTAACGCATGAATAAGACTATTTCGTGCCATTATTGACACGGGTTCAAAAAGCCAGAGATGTAAAAGCTGATCTTTAATATCTATACACCTGGACTCATGGATTGATAAAAACGCCCAAGGAGCTTCTGTATTCATATTATAATCATATAAAGCATCTAGTCTATTAGAAAAGAGGATAGCAGACAAAGAAAATGAATCAGATCTGATTGATGAAGTAAATTTACATTTATATGACAAAAATCTAGTGAAGGTTATATTAGATTTATCTACAACTGCTCAAATAAAAAACTCTATATTGCTATTAAATGAAATAAAAAATTAATCCTTTACATAAAGACGCTGTTGAACAATCTGATTTTGCAATATTAATAGCACCTGATATACCATATGTCCTTATAGAAACTGCATTTATAAGCAATCCTAAAGAGGAAATGCTCTTGAAATCAGAAGAATATCAGCATAAATTTGCAGAAGATGTTATAAAAAGCATAAACTATTACTTTAAACTAAATAATAATATTTAGCTATTATAAAATAAAACTATACAGTGATAGCAAATGAGTCCATATAACTATGTGTAATAATCGACCAATATTACAACTTCCTGACTACTTAATAAATCAAATAGCAGCAGGAGAAATTATTGAACGTCCATCATCTATAATTAAAGAACTATTAGAAAACTCTATCGATGCAGATTCAATAAATATAGAGATATATATAGATGGCGGAGGAATTAAAAACATCACAGTCATAGATGATGGGTTTGGAATACCCCATGATGAGCTAAGTCTAGCGCTACAAAGACATACCACTAACAAAATATATAATATCTCTGATCTTAGCAATATAACTTCCATGGGTTTTAGAGGAGAAGCTCTAGCATCAATTTCATCTATAACAAAACTAGAACTAATATCACGCACCAAAAAAGATAAACATGCATGGCAAATTAATAATACAGATTTTTTAGTGCATCCATATCAAGGAAAAATAGGCACAGTAGTCAATGTTAGTCAGATTTTTGATAACATTCCAGCTCGTCGCAAATTTCTACGCTCTGAAAGCACAGAGCTAGCTCACTGCATTACAACAATAGAGAACATTGCCTTAGCTCATCCTAAAATATCATTTAAAATTTTTAATAAAAATAGAATCGTAAAACAATTTATAACAACAGATCATGAGCAACGCATTTATGAAATCTTAGAAGGAAGAATTCAAAAAAAATCAATAAAAGTTTATATGTCTAACAAAATTATGGAAATAAGTGGCATATTATCTAACAACGCAAACATTGATGAAAAACATGATTATAGATACTTATATGTAAATAAAAGATATATTCATGATCGTATGATAACCCATGCCATAAAATCTGCTTACTCGGACATAAGCTATGGTAAACAAACTCCTTCCTTTGTTATCTTCCTAAATATAGATCCAGATAGTATTGATATAAATGTACATCCTACTAAAAATGAAGTTCGTTTTCTAACTGGTAATATAGTATATCAATTTATTCTAAAAGCAATAAACAATGCCATCTCTGATTTTAGTATTAAGAACATTGTGACACATAAAAAAAACTCTGGAATAAAAGAAATAACTGTTCAAACACCAGAACAAATTGCCATAGACTATATACACGATAATAAAGAATCAGAAATACCCTTAACTAGAATAGATGATAATAAAGAGCATCCACTTGGAGAAGCTATAGCACAATTACATGGCACTTATATTTTAGCTCAGAATGATGATGGTTTAATAATTGTTGATACACATGCCGCTCATGAGCGTATAATTTACGAAAAATTAAAAGATTCTTTCAAATCAAAAAAAATTCAAACACAGAAATTTTTAACTCCAGTAACTTTTAGAACGAAGGAAAAATTTGTACAATTAGTAGAAGAATACGAAGAATGGTTTAACATGCTAGGATTTGATTTAAAACCATATGCTCCAGATTCAGTTGCAATATACTACATACCATCTTTATTAATTGGACATGATATTGAGCCTTTAGTAATTACCATGATAGAAGAATTAAATTCAATCGGGCACTCTATATTTTTTGAGGAATATAGTAATAGAATAGTATCTACAATAGCTTGTCATTGTTCTATGAGAGCAAATAGAAAATTACATATGAATGAAATGAATGCATTATTACGACAAATGGAAGAAACAAAAAGATCTAATCAATGCAATCATGGCAGACCAACATGGGTACATTGGTCTTTGAAACATATTGATAAAATGTTCTTGCGCGGTCAATAATGGTAAAAAAAATTATTTGTATCACAGGGCCTACTGCTACAGGCAAGAGCTCAATAGCAATAGAATTAGCAAAATATTGGCCTATAGAAATTATTAATATGGATTCTGCCACAATATACCGTGGTATGAATATAGGAACAGCAAAACCATCTTTATATAACAGGTCAATTACTACTCAACATCTGATTGACATAAGGGAACCTTATCAAACATATTCTGCTGCTGACTTCTGCCATGATGCGAACTTACTTATAAAAGAAATTATAGATAGGGGCAATATGCCTATGATAGTTGGTGGAACAATGATGTATTATAATTCATTGAGGTTTAACCTAGACTTATTGCCTACCGCTAATAAGGAAATAAGACAAGATATAGAATCAAAAGCAAATATAATCGGATGGTCAGAACTTCATAAATATTTATCACAAATAGACTCGGAAATAGCATCGAAAATTGCGCCTAACGACAAGCAAAGAATACAAAGAGCTATAGAAATATATACAATCACTGGTAAACCCATGTCCAGTTTGCTGAATATTCGAGAGAAAAATAAAAATCAAATAAGCCGATATATCACAATAAGCCTTGAGCCACCAGAAAGAGAATACCTGCATAAAAAAATAATAGAAAGATTCAATTCTATGATTGAAAATGGTCTAATTGAAGAGGTTTATTCTCTTTATTGTCGTAGAGACCTTGGTCCAGAACTACCCTCAATAAAATGTGTTGGTTATAAACAAATATGGGAATTCTTTGAGAAAAAAATATCTTTAAATTCTGCGATAGAGAAAAGTATAATAGCCACCAAAAAACTTGCAAAGAAACAAATGACCTGGCTTAGAGCCCAAAAAGAAAGAACAATCATAGATTGTTCTTCTAACAAAATACTTGGGAATGTATTGGACGGCATAAATACTATATTAAACCGTCCATAACACAATACTTTTTATAACACGTAAGTCTGAGGAAAACCACTTTTAGTTTCCACAACCTCCCCTATTCTACTAACTTTTTCTCCATAAGAGATTAATGTCTTCATGATAGAATCAGCTTCACTATTTGGAACCACGATAACCATTCCTATACCACAATTAAACACTCTATACATTTCTTCGTCAGATATGTTGCCATTTTTTTGTAGCCAATTAAACAAATTAGGCATGGTCCAAGAATCTCGAAATAATTTTGCAGATAATCCTGAATTTAGTACACGAGGGATATTATCCAATAATCCACCACCAGTAATATGTGCCAAGCCTTTTATAGAACTACCATATTCAGATATTAAAGATAAAACCTGTTTAACATAAATATGGGTTGGCGCCATAATAACCTCTGACAATGGTTGCCCATAGAAATCTTGATCCGGACTTGATCCAGTGTGCTCCAACACTTTTCTAATTAAAGAGTATCCGTTAGAGTGAGCTCCGCTAGATGCTAAACCAAGAATAGCATCTCCCTCATTTATAGACTCTCCATTTATTATTTTTGCTTTTTCAACAATGCCAACAGCAAAACCAGCTAGATCATATTCGCCAACAGGATACATGCCAGGCATTTCTGCTGTTTCTCCACCAATAAGAGCACATCCGGCTAACTCGCATCCCCTAGCAACACCATCTATAACTGAAGCTGCTATATCAACTGATAACTTACCACAAGCGAAATAGTCTAAAAAAAATAATGGCTCTGCTCCCTGCACCAATATGTCATTAACGCTCATGGCTACTAAGTCTATACCAACAGTATTATGACGATTCCATTCAAATGCCAAGCGTAACTTTGTTCCTACACCATCTGTACCGGAAACTAATACTGGCTCTTTAAAGTTTTTGGAGATCTCGAACAAAGCTCCGAATCCACCAATACCTTTAAGCACTTCCTTACGCTTGGTTCGCGCAGCTAAAGGTTTTATTCTATTAACTAAGCTTTCCCCTGCATCGATATTTACACCAGAATCCAAATAATTAAGAGATTTAATGTTTGAAGTAATCATATATAATTTAGGTTGAGTTAAATAAAGGTAAAGTTTCTATTTTTAGATTTTACGTTGAATCCACTAAAACTACAAATTTTTCAATCATATTAATTTATTCGTCAACAAATACAAACAAAATTTAAGTTTTTCATTATAATTAATAATAAAACTATCACATTTAATAAATAAAAACCTTCATGAGACGTCATCAACTTCTCCTTAATGTATTGCCAGTATTAGAGCCCACTATTGAAAATTATGTAGTAGGAACAAATAACGAAGCTTTATATTCAGCTATGTATTTGCCTACTGGAAGAGCTATATATTTTTGGGGGCCAGATGGTTGCGGACGTACTCATTTATTACAATCTTTATCTAATAATAAAAAATCTATTTACATAGACAACAATCAATTTGACAATATATTAAATAAACTATATAGAGATGATAAACAAGATTTTCCTAATTTAATAACCATAGATGATGTTCATTTACTAAACACATCACAACAATTGAAAGTATTTAAACTATATAATACATGGCGGGAATTATCATTAACCAAAAAATCATTTTCTATTATGCTGTCCGGAAATCAATCTCCAATATCATTAAAAATTCGAGAAGATTTAAGAACTAGATTGGGATGGGATCTAGTATTTAAACTAGATCCACTATCTGATAATGACAAGACCAATGCATTAAAGAAATTATCTGCTAAACTAGGAATATTTGGTATAGATAATGTTATCACATGGATGATTAATCATCATGAGCGAGATATGCGTAAATTAACAGCAACGCTAATTGCCCTAGATCGTTACTCACTATCTACTAAAAGACCTATCACAATACCATTACTAAAGGAAATGATAGAAGGCTTGGAGTCCTAATATTTTATGAATTATAAAAAACTAGTTCTTTTTGATTTGGATCATACTTTACTACCCATAGACAGTGATTATCAGTGGGCAAACTTTTTAGCCATGGCTGGGCATGCTGGAACAAGTCCGGAAGAAGCCATTAAAATAAACAATGATCTAATGGAGCGGTATAATCTAGAAATACTGACAGCAAATCAATCAGCAGAATTCATGCTTAAATTACTATCTATAAATTCAACATATAACTTAGCGTTATGGCATGAAGAATTTATGAGGGATATAGTAAGACCTAATATTACCGAAGTAGCAATAAAACTAGTACAAAATCATTTAGAATCAAATGCTCTGTGTGCAATAGTCACAGCTACCAATAATTTTGTTACTGAGCCTATAGCAAGAGCTTTTGGCATAAAAAACTTAATTGCAACAGAGGCAGAATATGTCAGGGGACGTTTTACAGGGAAAATTCTTGGCACACCTAGTTTTAGAGAGGGAAAAGTTATTCGTGTAAAAAAATGGTTATCTACCCTAGGTTACAAAATTAATGATTTTAGCAGTTCATTTTTTTATAGTGATTCTGTAAATGACTTACCTTTAATGGAATTAGTGACTAATCCAATAGCAACTAATCCTAACAGTAAATTACGTTCTATAGCAATTGATAGAAAATGGGAAATATTAGATATTTTTAATAATTCTAAAGATTTTAAATCTTGATGTTTAATAAAATAATTAAAAAATTGCGCATCTTTTTCATGAATGGTAAACCATCTTACATATATAATGAAAACCATAATATTAACAAAATTAACATTTCTGAAAATGCTATAAAAGTATGTGATACTTTGCGAAAAAATGGTTTTGAATCATACATAGTAGGTGGGGCCATTAGAGACCTTATATTAGGATTAAGACCAAAGGATTTTGATGTTGCTACTAATGCAACACCAGAACAAATAAAACATATCTTTAAAAGGGCTAGAATTATTGGGAGAAGATTTAGATTAGTACATGTTATTTTCCACAAAGAAATAATTGAAATATCTACTTTCAGAACATCTCACATAGATATAAAACAAGATGAGTTTGGTAGAATATTAACCGATAATTACTTTGGATCGCAATTAGAAGATTCTACAAGAAGAGATTTTACAATAAACTCTTTATACTATGACACTAAAACAGAGACAATAATAGACTATCACAATGGAATACATGACTTAAAGAAAAAAAAGATAAATATAATAGGAGAAGCTAGTATTAGATATAAAGAAGATCCTGTAAGGATTTTAAGGGCAATAAGATTTGCCTCTAAAATTGGTGGATCTATAGGTCATGACACATTAAAACATATAGAAAAACAGAAACAATTACTATCTAACATACCACAAGCGCGACTATTCGATGAATTAATTAAAATCTTAACTTGTGGTAATGCGTTAAAGTGTCTATTAGAAATAAAATCAAATAAACTACATACTTTACTGTTACCAACTTTAGAAGAAACATTACAAAAAACAGAATCCATAAACTTCCTAAAAATATCTCTCGATAACACAGATCAAAGGGTTCTAAATGGTAAATCTGTTAGTTCTAGTTTCTTGCTAGCGACTATTTTATGGCCATCAGTTCAAATAGAATATAAGAAAAATTATAAAAAAAACAAAAATATATATCTTTCCCTAATATCTGCGTCTGAGACTATAATAGAAAAACAATTAAAGGTATTAACTCTACATAAAAAAATAATATCAGACATGAAAACAATTTGGTTTATGCAACCAAAATTTGAAAATAGAAAAAATAAGATATCTTTAAGTTTGTTACAAAACCCAAAATTTAAAGCTGCATATGACTTTATCCTACTCAGAGCGAAATCGAATGATTTTGACAAAGCAATCGCACAATGGTGGACAAAATGGCTAGGATCTGACGATAAAGAAAAAGAAAATATGTTAGAAGTGATTAATAAAATTAAAAACAAGAAACAGAAACATGAATGTGACTGACGTAACTGTAGAATCTTATATAGGACTTGGATCGAATCAAGGTAATAGCATATCAATCATAAAGAGGTCGATATCTGATCTATTTTTGATTTTTGGCAGTCATAGTATAAACTCAAAGATTTATATGAGCGCTCCGATACAAGCAGATGGACCCAATTTCATTAATGCTGTCGTAAAGATATTTACTGAAAAAAGTCCTTTGAATTTGTTAAAAATACTACAAAATTTAGAGAAAAAATATGGCAGACAACGAATGTATAAAAACTCTCCAAGGACATTAGATTTAGATATTTTATTATATGGCAATAAACTAATACATTCTAAAGTGCTCGCAATACCACATCCTAGAATGATAGAACGAGCATTTGTTTTAAAACCAATAACTGATATAGATCCAGACATAGAAATACCATATTATGGTAAGGCACAAGAGTTATTAAATAACATAACAGACCAATATATCAAAGAAATCGATGAGTGATATTTTTTAAAATGCTAACATTTCAACAAATTATTATTAAACTACAAAACTATTGGGATAAACAAGGCTGCGCTATACTACAGCCTTATGATATGGAAATTGGTGCTGGAACTTCTCATACTGCAACATTCCTCAGGTCAATAGGACCTGAGCCATGGAATGCCGCATATGTACAACCGTCCAGAAGACCAAAGGATGGTCGTTATGGAGAAAACCCAAATCGTTTGCAGCACTATTATCAATTTCAAGTGGTTTTGAAACCAGCTCCAATTAATATAATAGATCTATATATTGGATCAATAAAAGAACTAGGGATAAATCCAATTGAGCATGACATAAGATTAATAGAAGACAATTGGGAAAACCCGACTCTTGGAGCATGGGGGCTAGGCTGGGAAATATGGCTAAATGGCATGGAGATAACGCAGTTTACATATTTTCAGCAAATAGGAGGTCTGGATTGTAATCCTACTACTGGAGAAATTACATACGGTCTTGAAAGGCTAGCAATGTATCTGCAAAATGTTGACGTTGTTTACGACATCGTGTGGACAATAGATAGGGATGGTAGAAGTATCCTATATAGAGATATATACCATCAGAATGAAGTTGAGCAATCAGCTTTTAATTTTGAATATGCTGATATTAACCTGCTAACTAGACATTTCGATGAACATGAATTAGAAGCCAAGAAATTGATATCAATACCACTAGCATTGCCAGCATACGAAAAACTTTTAAAAACAGCACATATATTTAATATATTAGATGCTCGTGGAGCAATAAGTGTTGCTGAGAGATCTTCCTATATAGGGAGAATCCGCAATCTATCAAAATCTGTTGCTACTGTGTACTATAGCTCTAGAAAAAAACTAGGGTTTCCTATGTTAATAAAATAAGATTATAGATTTAAATAAATGAATACAATGCTTCCATTAATTATAGAACTACTTACTGAAGAATTGCCTCCTAAGAAATTACAAGAACTGGAAAAAACTTTTACAGAAACTATAAAAAATTCACTTGAAAAACACAAACTAATTAAACCATTGTGTCAAATAAGAAGTTTCTCTACTCCTAGGAGATTGGCTGCTTATTTCTCAGAAGTATCTGGGACATCTTCTGAAGAAAATTTAATAGAAAAAATAATGCCAAAAAGAATAGGTTTATATGAAGATGGAAGACCGACTCCTGCCCTAATTAAGAAACTATCATTAAAAGGAATAGATGCAAATAATTATCAGGAAAAAATAAAAATAGAACATGATGGGCAACAAGATTATCTAATACTTAACTATATTAAAGATGGTAGAGAATTGCATGAAATATTGCAGCAATCGCTACAAGAAGCAATTGATAAGATTTCAAGTAACAATATAACAATGAGATACCAAACAGATGCAAATATTACTGTTAAATTTGTTAGACCTGTTCATAACATACTAGTAGTTTGGGGTAGCAATAAACCTAAAATCAACTTATTGGAAATAAATTCAACATCAAAAACATTTGGACATAGATTTCTATCCAATAATTTTATTAATATAGAACATGCAGATCAGTATGAATCCATTATGGAAAGTAATGGAAGAGTCATACCATCTTTTTATAAACGCAAGGAATATATTAGACAAAAATTACTAAAATTATCTAATGATTTAAAAATGTCATTAGGCGATGAATATAACTTAAACTCTCTATTAGAAGAAGTAACAGCATTAGTTGAATATCCATCAGTTTATATTGGCTCTTTTGATAAAAAATTCCTAGAATTGCCAAAAGAATGTCTTGTATTAACTATGCGCATACATCAAAAATACTTTCCTCTATTTAATATAGAATCAGGCTTTATAACAAATAAATTTTTAATTGTTAGCAATATAAATCCAATAAATCCTAATAATATAATAAGTGGCAATCAAAAAGTTATAAAACCAAGGTTAGAAGATGCCCAATTTTTTTATAATGTCGATAAAAAAAGATCACCTATAGATAATATTAATAGATTAAAAAATATCATTTACTATAATAAACTAGGATCTCAATTTGATAGAGTTGAGAGACTAAGATTTATCTCAAAACATATAGCAAATATTATCAAATCAGATGAATATCTAGCCGATAGAGCCGCTTTATTATCTAAAACAGACCTAGAGTCTTTAATGGTAGGCGAATTTCCAGAATTACAAGGAATTATGGGGTCATATTATGCAAAAAATTTTGAAGAGCCAGAAGAAGTAGTATTAGCACTAAAGAATCAATATGCAAACAAATTCGATATAACGCTAGACCATAGAAGTTTGACTTCTGCTATATTGTTTTTAGCAGAAAGAGTAGAAATGTTAGTTGGCTTTTTTGGTATTGGATTATATCCAAATGGGGAAAGTGATCCATTTGGTTTGCGTAGAGCTGCTATAGGAATAATTAGCATTTTTGAAAAGATGAAACAAAAACCTAAGTTGTTTAATGGATTAAACATACATGACCTAATAAAAATCACGTTATCTGGGTTTGATAATACTATTAATATACAAAAAAACACTGTTAAAAGATCCATAGATTTTATTTATGAAAGATACCGCTATCAGTTATTTAATAAATTTGAAAAAGATATTGTAGAATCTGTAGTGCATATACAGCCTCCATTGCATCAAATTTTATCTAGAATCGAAGCAATTACATTATTTAAATCAAGATCAGATTTGTCATCAAGAATATTTGCTATGAACAAGCGTGTAATTAATATTTTGAAGAAAGATATGATAAAATCAGAGTCAGTTAATGAAAATCTACTAATTGAAAAAAGCGAAAAATTACTTTTTTTATGCATTAAAGACATTGAAAACAAAAACAATAAATTATTAAATGATGAGAATTTTACAGAATGCTTGACTAATTTAACTTGTATTGAAAACCCAATAGAAGCTTTCTTTAAAGATGTGATGATAATGACTGAAGATAAAGAAATCAGAGATAATAGAATGTCATTGTTAAACCTATTAAAAAATATTATAAACTCCGTAGGAGATGTATCTCTTATAAATCTCTGAGAATATTAAATGCGTAGAGAATATTCTATTTTCTATATTGGAAATTATTATGAACAAGTATCAATTAGAACAAACCTTAAAATATTAATTAATATATGTTTTACGATAGCATAAAATATAGAATTTATTATTGTTTATCTTTTTAATTAAAACAAACAAAGGAACTTATAATAAATGGCTAAAATAAGTACAACATATATTCGATCTATAATTTATCGGCTATTTATAACTATTAATATTGTTCTTTGTTCATTTATATATATATTTCTTATTTTTTTGCCAGCAAAATACAAATATAAAGTTCTCTCTTATTGGCCTAAAATAGCTCTATATAGTGCAAAATTCATATGTGGTCTTAATTGGACAATTAAAGGAATTGAACATATACCATCTAATGGTGATTTTATAATATTATCAAATCATCAATCAACCTGGGAAACATTGTTTTTTATTTCTATTTTGCCAAAAAATGTTTGCTACGTTTACAAAAGAGAACTGCATTGGATCCCTTTCTTTGGATGGGGATTAGCATTGCTAAATATGATACCCATAAATAGATCCAAAGGCGCTGCAGCATTAAGGCAAATGATTAAAAAGTGGAAGAATAAGTTAGATGGAACTCACTGCCTTATAATTTTTCCAGAAGGATCTAGAAGCCCTAGCAATAAAATTGGAAAATTCAAGCTAGGTAGTGCTATTCTTGCTCTAGAAACTAAAAGTAATATAGTCCCCGTAGCCCTCAACTCTGGAAAATTTTGGAAAGCGGGCAGCATAGCAATACATCCTGGAGACATAAATGTTTCTATAGGTCCAATGATTCAAATAGAAAAATATACAAAAGCAGAAGAAGTAACTAAATCAGCATATGAATGGATTAAACATGAGCTATTGAAAATAGAAACAGAAGACTCCAAAAATAGTTAACTCAATGCGCCATGACAATGTTTATATTTCTTGCCGCTGCCACAAGGACAAGGCTCATTTCTCCTGGTTTTAGAAAATAACTTTTTTGATTCATCATTATAAAATGCACTATTTTCTAGATTTTTATTTAAATTTATATCTATAATCATCAGATTACGTACAATATCGTGACGAATCTTATCTAACATAACAGAAAAATATTCAAAGGCTTCTCTTCTATATTCTTGTTTAGGATTCATTTGAGCGTAACCTCTCAAATGAATCCCTTGTCTCAAATATTCCAACATTGAGAGGTGCTCTCTCCAATGATAATCTATGGATTGCAGCAAAAATAACCTTTCTATATCTGTATATGATTTTTTTATAAGACTTCTCTTTTGATTATAAATAAATAACACTTTTTTATTCAATAAATCTAACAAATCAAAATCATTACTAGAGATCTCACTTAAGTCTAATATGTTTATATTAGACTGGAACTCTGATTCTAGCCTTTTTTGCAAATCAGTAATATTCCATTGGTCTAGTGTTGAGTTAATTGGAACATAATTACGAAATATATTACAAATAACATCCTTGAATATTTCATCTATAAATTCTATCAGGGAATCACTTTCTAGCACTTCATTACGCTGACTATATATAATATTTCTCTGTTCATTAGCTATGTCATCATACTCTAATAACTGTTTTCTTATATCAAAATTACGACTTTCAACTTTGCGTTGTGCTGACTCTATAGCACGATCCACCATGCTTGATTTTATAGCTTCTCCATATGGCAATTTTAAATGGTTAACTAAGTAGCGCAACTTATCTCCAGCAAAAATACGCATCAATTGATCATCTAGAGAAAGATAAAAACAAGATGAGCCTGGATCCCCCTGTCTTCCTGACCTTCCTCTTAGTTGATTATCAATTCTTCTAGATTCATGTCTTTCTGTTCCAATAATCCTCAAGCCTCCTGCCTGCTTAACTAATTCATTTGCAAGCATCCACTCTGCCATAATATTATCTATAACTTTATTTTTTTCGCTATCTTGTAATTTAGTCTTCTTTATAACATCAGTGATTCTTCTATCTATATTTCCACCAAGAACGATATCTGTACCTCGACCTGCCATATTTGTTGCAATAGTTATAGATCCTGGTTTGCCAGCCTCAGCTACGATAATAGCCTCATTAGCATGATGCTTAGCATTTAAAACATTATGTGGGAAACCTTGTTTTTTCAAGAGCTTGGATAAATACTCAGAACTTTCAATATCTGGAGTCCCAACCAATATAGGTTGACTCCTTTTATAACAATCTGATATGTCACTTATAATAGCTTCATATTTCTCTTTATTAGTTCTGTATATGTGATCATTCTCATCCTTACGAACCATAGGTTTATTAGTAGGAATAACAACAGTCTCAAGATTATATATTTCTTGAAATTCAAAAGCTTCAGTGTCTGCTGTTCCTGTCATTCCAGACAACTTGAAATACATTCTAAAGTAATTCTGAAATGTTATAGAAGCCAAAGTTTGATTTTCACTCTGAACACTGACACCTTCTTTCGCTTCAATAGCTTGATGTAAGCCATCTGACCAACGTCTTCCGGTCATAAGCCTACCAGTGAATTCATCCACTATGATAACTTCATCTCCTTGCACTACGTAATGATGATCACGAAAAAACAGATTCCTAGCTCTCAATGCAGAAAGAATATGATTTATCAGATAAACATTACTGTGATCATATAAAGAAGAACCATCTTTTAATAATCCTTTCTGTTTTAATATAGTCTCAATTCTTTCATGACCATGCTCAGATAAATAAACTTGCTGATTTTTTTCATCTAACCAAAAATCTCCATTAACTTCATTCCCATATTGATCAGGCTCATTTTCCATACGCACTAATAAAGAAGGAATCTCATTTATTTTAATATACAAATCACTACTATCATTTAAAGATCCTGATATTATCAATGGAGTACGAGCTTCATCTATTAATATAGAATCAACCTCATCAATTATTGCATAATGTAACGAACGCTGACGCTTGCTACCTAACTCATACTCCATATTATCTCGTAAATAGTCGAATCCAAATTCATTATTAGTCCCGTAGGTTATGTCTGCTGCATAAGAATCTTTCTTTTCTTTAGAAGTCTGCTGCGGCAAAATAACACCAATTGACAGCCCCAAAAAATTGTATAGTTTACCCATCCATTCAGCATCTCTACGAGCCAAATAATCATTTACAGTGACAACATGTACTCCTTTGCCAGCAATTGCATTAAGATATACTGGTAAGGTGGCCGTAAGAGTTTTACCTTCACCTGTACGCATTTCGGAAATTTTACCATTATGCAAAGCAATACCTCCCAGGATTTGAACATCAAAATGACGCATTCCATAAACCCTCTTGCTTGCTTCTCTGACAACAGCAAAAGCTTCCGGCAATAAATCATCTAGACTCTTGCCTGAAGCATAATCATTACGGAACTCTTCTGTTTTTCTACGTAACTCAATGTCAGATAATTCTGATATTTTGTGCTCTATACTATTAATAGCGTTAACTAAAATATGATATTGCTTTAATAATCTATCATTACGACTACCGAAAATTCTTTTAAATAGATTGAATATATTAGAGAATAAAATGATAAAACCCCGTTTCTATAGAATTTAAAAAATAATTAACATTAAACTTTTAATATTAGCTCAAAAATAATAAAAATTGTTTATTTAACAAATAAAGAATAAATTAGCAAATATAATGAGTTTGTATAAAAATATTATTTCTCCCTAATTTAATCATCTTTTAAATAAAAAACATATTTAATGAAGTATAATTATAATATTATGAACTCATCAAAACAAACCAATAGTCACAATTATAAAGCAATTGATTGGCTAAGATCGAACAGAAAAATTAATGAAACACTAGTCACTGCATATAATTATATAAAAATAAAACAATTAGTCTCGACTGTATTACCAGAATATTTAAAAAATTCATTTCATATAATAAAAACTGAACAAAATAGCATAACGATAGCTGTAGATGGCGCAACTTATGCTACTAGAATACGACAATTATCACCCTCGATACTAAATAAAATAAAAACGACTTATAGCCTAAATCTAGAAATTATAAAGATAAAAATAATTAACAACTGTTTGGCATCAGAAATTAAAATAATAAATAAACAAAAAAACTATATATCTAATAACACTATAAAATACTTTGAGCAACTACGAGAAAAATCTAAACCTGGGCCACTAAAAGATGCAATTGAAAAATTGATTGAACATCACAAATCATAAAACTAACTAGACGGTTAATATAATACAACTTAAAAAATGTCAATTAATAATCATATATTTCCTTTATAATTATTCCGCACTACTTTCCAAGAATCACTCTTACTCAATAGTAAATTAACTAGCCTAGTATTTAAGGAATGTCCTGATTTATGAGCAACAAAACGCCCTAATAATGGTTTTCCTAATAAATATAAATCCCCTATTGCATCTAAAACCTTGTGTTTGACAAACTCATCTTTATACCTCAAACCCTCTTCATTTAAAATTTTAAAATCATCCATCACAATTGCGTTTTCAAAACTCCCACCACAAGCAAGTCCAATTGAATTCAATTCCTTTAACTCTTTAATGAATCCAAAAGTACGTGCTCGTGAAATATTTTTAACATAAGACTCCTTAGATATGTTTATCTCAATAAAATTAGCCGTAGAAGAGATTGCTGGATGTCTAAAATCAATAGAAAAAGCCACGACAAATCCATTGTATGGTTCTAGTCTAGCCCATTTCTTATTATCACCTTCTCCTTCGGATATTTCTACAACATTTATAATCTTGATAAAATCTTTAAAACCCTCTTGTTCTCTAATACGAGCATGTTTCAATAGATCGACAAAGCGATCTGAGCTTCCATCTAAAATAGGAATTTCCTCAGAATTTATATCTATGTGTATATTATCAATACCCAATCCATGTAAAGCTGACATTAAATGCTCTATTGTCGATACTCTAACACTACCTTTCTGTAATACAGTAGCAAGATGAGCATCACTAATATATTCAGCTTTAGCTGGTATATCTACTATATTATGAAGATCAACTCTATGGAAAATAATCCCAGTATTTACATCTGCTGGACGCAATACAATTCTGGATTTCTTGCCAGAATGTAAACATATCCCTGTAGTACTAACTGGCCTACTAATAGTACATTGTTTAAACATAAAATACTCTTTGTTAATATTATGTGATATTAGGCAAGTTATACAGGTTCAGCCTCCAAAACAAACAAAAAATTATCAATAATTAGTCTACCTTTTTCCTTAGGAAAGAAGGTATATCGAAGTTATCAGATTCAATATGACTATCTTCAGAACTGTGATTCCTTGCACGAGGATTATGTATCACAGAAGGAGAACTTATTTTGCTATTATGATATTGCTTATTTACATTATTAGATAGATTAGGACGCTTAACAATATCTCTATTATCAATGACAGCATTTTGTTTGACAAAGTTATTAGATGATGATTTTCCTAACCCAGTTGCAACTACAGTAACTCTTAGCTCATCTCCCATCGAATCATCATATGCATTGCCAAAAATAACTGTTGCATCTTCTGAAGCATAACCTCGAATAGTTTCCATGATTTCACGTGTCTCTCTCATTTTTAAAGATCTACTAGATGTTATATTTACTAATAACCCTCTAGCTCCATGTAAATCTATTCCTTCTAGCAAAGGACATGCAATTGCTTGCTCTGCTGCTAATTTAGCTCTATCTTTACCCTGAGCAACAGAAGTCCCCATCATAGCTTGACCCTGCTCACCCATGATTGTACGCACATCCTCAAAGTCAACATTTACGTTTCCTTCGACATTAATTATCTCTGCTATTCCAGCACAAGCATTATTCAAAACACTATCTGCAGATTTGAAACAATCTTCTTGTGTAGCATCCTCATCCATAAAAGAATATAAATTTTCATTCAATATAACAATTAAAGAATGTACATGTTTAGCAAGCTCAACTATACCTTCTTCTGCGACACGCAAACGCTTACCGCCCTCAAAAGAAAAAGGCTTAGTAACAACTCCTACTGTTAAGATACCTAACTCCTTGGCTATCTCTGCCACTATTGGACTCGCTCCTGTACCAGTACCTCCTCCCATGCCAGCTGTAATAAAAACCATATGAGCACCTGCCAATGCCAACCTAATTTCTTCCCTTGCTGTTTCAGCATAAGATCTACCTTGTTCAGGCTTTGCTCCTGCTCCTAGGCCAGTATGTCCAAGACTAATTTGCACAGGAGAATTTGTAGCTGAAAGCGCTTGAGCATCAGTATTCGCGCATATAAAATCAACACCTTTAACCCCACTACGTATCATATGAGCAACTGCGTTCCCTCCAGCCCCTCCTACCCCTATTACTTTTATTATTGTTCCTCTAGAACTGCTATCTAAAATTTCAAATTTCATATAATCACCTAAGAATTTTTAAACTATAGTATTAATAGACCATTATATAAATATCTATCTAATTTTCTACCACAATAAATAATCTATCTCTATTAATTCACAAGATTACTATATATTAAATGTAGCACTAACTTATACTTGATATATAAATGACTTTTAATTAAATAAAATAAATAACCAGATTTAATTTATTATTCATGTTAGAAAAATCTATTATAAAAAATAATAGTCTGTTGTTATGTCATGTATAAAACAAGCTATGAATACACTCTATTATGGTAAGTTACTATAAGAAATCTAAAATATTCTACTTATTATTTTACATGATGCTTCTGACAATATATATAAGCATAAATCAGTGTAACTTATTCCAGCGACTTTTGCCGCTATTGGAACAAGTGAATGATCAGTCATTCCAGGAGATGTATTAATTTCTAATAACCAAGGATTATTATCATTATCTAATATAAAATCCACACGAGCCCAACTATCACATCCTATTGAATTATATGCCTTAATAGAAATATCAATAATTAAATCTGTTATATGCTTAGGCAGTATTGCTGGACATATATATTTCGTTTCATCTGCAAAATACTTATGATCGTAATCATAATTGCCATTAGGTACAATTATTTCTACAACTGGTAAAACCTTTGTGCTATTTCTAGATCCCAGAATAGATACTGTTAATTCTCTACCACTAATAAATTTTTCTGCAAAGACTTCGTTATCAAAATCTAAAGCATTATAGTAAGCATCCTCAATGCTTTTACTTTCAAAAAAATCTACCTTTCTAATACCAACAGTAGATCCTTCATGAACAGGTTTGATAATTAATGGGAATCCTAGTTTGTTAGCTGCAATAGTCAAACTGTTAATATCTCGAAGATATTCAAATTCTGGTGTTGGTAAATATTCTTGGAGCCAAATTTGCTTAGATAAAACTTTATTCATAGCAATACCAGATGACAATTGACCACTTCCAGTATATGGGATACCTAATAATTCTAGAACGCCCTGAATAGTCCCATCCTCACCAAATCTACCATGAAGAGCAATAAAAACTCTATCAAACTTTGATTCGGAAAGTAGCATGAGAGTATTCCTACCTAAATCAAATAAATGAACATCAATTCCTGCCTCTAAAAGAGCATTATAAATAGTTTTTCCTGATATTAATGAAATTTCTCGTTCCGAAGAAAAACCGCCATATATTACCCCCACTTTACCAAAATTCATCATTATCCTAGCTCTATGAATTGAGATGCTACTTTCCCTATAGAACCGGCTCCCATTAAAATTACTACATCATCATTACATGCCAAATTAATAATTGTCTCCTGTAAGCTTGAAATATCATCTACAAAAATAGGATTAATTTTACCATCTAACTCAATTGCTCTTGATAACGTTCTTCCATCTGCCGCTGCTATATACTCCTCACCTGCACCATAAACTTCCGTTAGTAATAGCAAATCAGTAGAACCTAAAACCTTTACAAAATCATCAAAGCAATCTCTAGTTCTTGTATATCTATGAGGCTGAAAGGCTAACACTATTCTTTTTTTAGGCCATACACCACGAGCAGCTGATAATGTGGCACTTATTTCTCTCGGATGATGACCGTAATCATCTATTAATGTAAATTTACCACCGCCATTCTTATCCAATACATGAAAATAACCAATATATGAAAATCTCCTACCTACTCCATTAAATGAATTAAGAGAACAACAAATATCATCGTCAGAAATACCTAGTTCAGTAGCAATAGCAACTGCAGCTAAAGCATTTCTAACATTATGTATTCCTGGCAAATTTAGCTCTACGCTAATAGGTTTCAAAATATTACCATTTTGATAATGTCTATTGATATCAAACAACATTTTCATGCCATTAACTCTTACGTTATATGCTTGAATATTAGCATCGACATTCACTCCATATGTTGTTATAGGTCTTGATATGTATGGCATTATTTCACAAATGTTAGTATCATCTGCACATAAAAAAGCACTACCATAGAAAGGTAATTTCTGAGCGAATTCTAAAAATGCATCTCTAAGCTTACTAACATCATGTCCATATGTATCCATATGATCTGAATCAATATTGGTTATAACAGCCATTACTGGTGATAAATTCAAAAAAGAGCCGTCTGATTCATCTGCTTCAACTACAATATAATCACCTTTTCCTAGAGCAGCGCTAGATCCTGTTGAGTTTAAAACCCCTCCTATCACGAATGTAGGATCAAGACCACCTAGACCAAGAACACTAGCTATCAAACTGGTAGTGGTAGTTTTTCCATGAGTTCCTGCTACAGCAATACCTTTTTTTAAGCGCATTAATTCTGTTAGCATTATTGATCTAGAAACTATAGGTATACTAAAAGCTCGTGCAGCAATAATCTCAGGATTATTACTACTGATAGCGGTAGATACTACAACAACCTCAGCTGAAGAAACATTAGAAGCATTGTGCCCTATATTAATCATAGCTCCCATTGAGCGCAGCTGCATAGTAACTTCAGATTCTTTTATGTCCGAACCACTTACATAGCACCCTAGATTCATAAGAACTGTAGCTATACCACTCATGCCAGAACCGCCAATTCCAACAAAATGTATATTTTTTATTCTATGTCTCATAACTGTTTTTTTTGAATGATTCACAAGTATCTACAATACGATCCAATACAAATGGCTTAACAAACTTATTAGCTTTCATAGCAATTTTACATAATTCACTACGTGTGCGTTTTTTTATCCAAGATGCTAACCATTCTGGACTGACATCATCCTGGTGAATCACCCAAGCTGCATTAGAATCAACAAGAAACTTTATATTTTCCATCTGATGGTTATCAGTCGCATAAGGGAAAGGTATGAAGAGAGCAGCAACTCCTATGGCAACTATCTCTGATACTGTAATTGCACCAGCTCTACATATAACAAGATCAACATTAGATAAAAATTCTGCTACATCCTCTATATAATCTATACAATTTGCCGAAACCTTTAGATTATCATAATTCTTACACAACTGTTTTATATGTTTTTCTCCTGATTGATGTGTCACATAAGGTCTTTCTTCCATAGATAATAGTGATAAAGCAGCTGGTACTAAAAAATTTAACCTTTGCGCTCCTAAACTACCACCTAAAACAAGCAATCTTAATTTACTATCATTACGAAAACTATACCTAATGTCTGGAGATTGAAACGAATACATAGAAGAACGTATAGGATTACCAACATGTTCTGATTTTGGTAAAATATTGGGATATCCACCAAATATAATTTTGGCGAAATTAGATAATAACTTATTAGCTCTACCTGCTATAGCATTTTGCTCGTGTATAACTATAGGAATACCTCTTAATGCAGCAATCAAACATACTGGCACTGTTATATATCCACCCATGCCTAATATAAAATTAGGCTTCACATTTGCCAATATTTTCCAAGAGGCAACTAATGCCTTCAATAACTGAAAAGGGAAAACAATGAATGATTTAATAGTGCTTTTTGGCAATCCACAAAAATCCAGAGGGATCATCTCTATGTTAGAACGAGATACTAAAACTCTTTCCATTCTTCTAGGGTTGCCAACCCATATAACATTCCAACCCTTTTTAATTAACATTTCCCCAACTATTAGGCCAGGAATGATATGTCCAGCTGTGCCTCCAGCTACAATAATAACTAAATTCATTATTAAAAAAGACCTCTTCAGAGCATCTAAAATATATTCTTGCTTACCCTTTAAAGCAGAGACTTTACACAGTCCACAAAAATTTTACCACGGTGAGCATATCCATTAAACATAT
Source organism: Candidatus Kinetoplastibacterium blastocrithidii (ex Strigomonas culicis) (assembly GCF_000319245.1). Classification (NCBI taxonomy): domain Bacteria; kingdom Pseudomonadati; phylum Pseudomonadota; class Betaproteobacteria; genus Candidatus Kinetoplastidibacterium; species Candidatus Kinetoplastidibacterium blastocrithidiae. The sequence goes on from NC_019814.1 coordinate 768,247, forward strand.
CAAAACTAGAGCAAGCTGGAGATAGTAATACAGTATCACCAGAATTTGCTAGTTCCGAAGAAATTTCTACTGCCTCCTTCATATCATGTGCAAATCTATATGGCAAGGAAGTCTTATCAAGAATACTAGCAATCTCTGAAGATGTAGTTCCTATTAATACAACAGCACGAGTATACCTAATTAAATCAGGTATTAATGGCAAAAAATCCTGATTCTTGCCCATACCCCCTAATATCAATATGGATTTAGAATCCATGCTCTGCAGTGCTGCTAATGTGGAAGCAACATTAGTACTCTTGCTATCATCTATATAATTAACATCATTAACCATACATATCCACTGTATTCTATGAGGCTCACCCTCATAATTAAATAAAGCAGGTAATATTTCAGCTGTTTTCAATCCCACATATTTACAAAGCTTTATAGATGCTAGAACATTTAAGATATTATGCATGCCTTTTATCTTTAAAGAACTAGTTGGGAGCAAATACTCAAAGTTGTTTTGATTTAATCTATCTGTATCATTTAAAAAAAGATCATTCCTATAGCTATATACTAACCATTTTTGGTCGCCCTTTAATGATACACCAACATCACCAATTTTAGTAGGCTCATCAATTCCAAAGCTATTTATAATTTTATTTTTCAATTCAAAAGACATTCTTAAAACTAAATGATCACTACGATTTATCAATGCCGTTTTAGATAATCTTAATAATTTATTCTTGGATTCCCAATAATTTTCCTTGCTACCATGCCAATCTATATGATCTTCAGTTAAATTAAGAAGCACAGATATTTCAGGATGCAAAGAATACATAGAATTAATCTGAAAACTTGATAACTCAAGCACCCATACTTTAGGTAAAGATGCGCTATCAATAACATCCATTAGAACCCTAATCGATGCCGGACCGATATTACCTGCGATCTGAACTGAAATACCACAATCATTCAATATCTTATAGGTTAAACAAGTAACAGTTGTTTTCCCATTAGTACCTGTTATTGCAATAATCTTAGGATTATAGCCTATAGAATATCTCATGTATTCTATAGCTCTAGCAAATACCTCTATCTCCCCTATAATTTCTATATTAATAGATTTGGCTTTATCTATAATATCCTTAACAACTATACTATTAGGTGATAATCCTGGACTTAAAATTACTAAAGAAACACCTTCCAACAAATCTACCTTAAAATTGCCAGCATATCCTAAATTGTATTCTATAAGACTATCATTAACTAAGTGTTTAAGCTTACATAAACCAACAGGATTAATTTTTGTATCAACAATTCTTAGCCTTGCTCCATGCCTGTGATACCATATTGCTGAATAACAACCAGACTCACCTAAGCCTATTACTAAGACTATAGATCCTTTAATATCATTATCTAATTTACACATAATGTTGCTAAACTTATCACTGCTAATATTATATTTACAATCCAAAAACGAATAACTACCTGAACTTCACTCCATCCACTAATTTCAAAATGATGATGCAAAGGAGTCATTCGGAATATCCTACGTCCTACTCCATACTTTCTCTTTGTATATTTAAACCAAAAAACTTGCAAAATAACAGATATGGTCTCGGCCACAAAAATACCACCAATAATTATTAGATTAACTTCTTGTCTAGTAATAACAGCAATAGAACCTAGTGCACCACCTAGCGCCAATGAACCAACATCTCCCATAAAAATACTAGCAGGGTGCATATTAAACCATAAAAAAGATAATCCAGAACCAGCCATGGCAGCACAAAAAATCAATAAATCCCTTGCCCCTGGAATATATGGTAATGATGAATAATTAATGCGATGAATGTCTCCTACAACATAGGCAAACAAACCCAATGATGATGCAACTACAATAATCGGAAAGATTGCTAAACCATCAAGTCCATCTGTTAGATTAACAGCATTACTGGTTCCAACAATAACAAAACAAGATAAAAAAACAAACCCAAATATACCAAAAACATAACTGAAATCACCGATTAAAGGAACAAATAAAAATAAATTTATTGAAAGCAATTCAGAAAATAATTCTGTAATTTCTATTTGCCTTAAAGATAATAAACTATCATTATATAAATCAAAACTTACAAATATACACAGCGATGCTATCACGCTAAAAAATAGTAACCATAGAAATTTTACTCTTGCCCTTAATCCTTCTGATGTTCTATATTTTACCTTATAGTAATCATCTATCCATCCTATAAATCCAAATGAATAGGTTACAAAACATACAATCCATATAAAAACATTACACAAATTTGCCCACAAAAAAACGCTAATTGCTATAGAAAACAATACAATAAGACCACCCATAGTAGGAGTGCCATTTTTTATATGATGCGACTGAGGACCACATGATCTGATAGACTGACTAATACTCATTAAAGATAAACGTTTTATAGCAAAAGGTAAAATTATAGAACATAGAAGGAAAGATGTGATGAATGCAAAAAAAGCTCTAATATTCGTTTCATAAAACAAATGATGCTGAATATTGAAAAGACATAGAAACTTTAGAAGCATGTCTATTCCTCAAGTATTGTTTTTGAAAAAGATCTAACAATACGCTCCATAGACATGGAACGTGACCCCTTAACTAAAATACTGGCTTTTTTGTATTTACATAATAATGAAACAATATCATCTATATCTATAGAACTAAAGGCTATAGCATTACTTCCAAAAGCAACTGCAGCATGCATACTATTTTCTCCAATTGTAATTAATATATCAATACCTTGGCTCATTGCATAAAAACCTACTTCCTTATGTAAATCAATAGCTCTTGATCCAGTTTCACTCATATCTCCGAATACAAGGATTCTAACTCCTTTCTGAATTTTTAAAACATCTATAGCAGCCAAAGCAGAATCAGGATTTGAATTGTACGTATCATCTATTAGCAGAACATTATCATTTAATGCATAAAACTTCATTCTGCCGCAAACAGACTCGAAGTATTTTAAAGATTTTATAACATCAGATAATTTTAATCCCATTGCTACGGAAACAGAAATGGAAGCTAATGCATTACGCAAATTATGCTTTCCTGTAATAGGAAGATAAAACTGATAACTTTGATTATCAAATACTAGATTGCAATTTATATGGTTATATTCACAATTTATATCTCTTGCATAAATATCACACTCTTTAGAAAAACCAAAAGTTATACTATCACGGCCTCCTGTAAGGCTAGACCAAAGTGCAGAATATTTATCATCACCTGGATATATAGCTATACCATCACTAGGCAAGAACTTTATTGCACTACCATTTTCTATAGCCACATTATCTACATTATAAAGAAATTCCTGATGTTCACGTTGAGCATTTGTTATAACGACTATAGTTGGCTCAACAATACTAGATAAATCAGCTATTTCCCCATTATGATTCATGCCTAATTCTAATACTGCTACTTTATGATTCTCACGCAATCTAGACAATGTTAGGGGGACTCCTATTGAGTTATTTAAGTTTCCATCTGTTATTAGGCAATTTTTTTTCTCATATGAATCTATAAATATTTTTGCAATCATTTCTTTGGTAGTTGTTTTACCATTACTTCCAACTACAGCTATAACTGGTAACTTATACTTCTTCCTGTAAGCAGATCCAATATGCGTTAAAGCATCTTTAGTATTATCAACAAGAATCTGTGGAAGATCTATTCCTTCAATTCTTCTAGAAACAACAGCTGCACATGAACCAGAATTCTTAGCCTCCTTTAAGTAATTATGAGCATCAAATTTATTACCTACTATTGCAATAAATAATTCGCCTTCTTTTAAACTCCTCGTATTAATAGAAATTCCTTTGATAAAAGGTAGCAACATAGCTAGCCTAGCCCATTGATAATCATCGAAAAATACCTTTTTATTTGAATATTCTTGATAACATTCATGTCCTTTCCCAGCTAGTAACACTATGTCATTATCTCTAGCTGAATAAATTGAAAGCAAAATAGCCAAAGCTCTATTAGATTCTACATATAGTGATGACTTATCATGAATACCCACAAGCATACTCTGTATAATATCTTCAGGGTTTTCTCTGCGAGGATTATCACTGGTAATAAATACGGCGTCAGAATACCTTATGGCAATTTTTGTCATTTCAGATCGTTTACTAATATCACGATTTCCTCCACAACCTAACAAACTAATTAAATTGCCGTTTGAATTTCTAGCAATATTGTTCAATGTATTCAAAACATTATATAAAGCATCAGCTGTATGAGCAAAATCTACTAATACTGTAGGATTAGGATAACCACATTCTCCTATGCTTATTGGAATAACTCGTTGCAACCTTCCTGGAACAACAGAAAGTGATTCTACTATACTTGGTATTATATGAATTGGTACCTTAAAGGCGATCATAACGCTGGCAACAAGTAATATGTTGGAAATATTATATAGACCTAAAACATTAACATTAATATTTATAGAGTAATCATAAAATTTAAATAAAAAACTCTGTCCGCTTGCATTTGACCTAATATCAATTGCACGAACATTAGCAAATTGATTACTGGGGTTCGCAGAAAACAATAAACTTTTAGCTACAGGCAACTTCCTAGATAATCTTTTTCCAAAACTATCATCTAGATTTATCACAAATTTTTCCACCCCTAAGAAATCGAACAAGAGTTCTTTTGCTCGCTCGTATCTATAAATATCTTTATGATAATCAAGATGATCACTAGTAAGATTTGTAAGAGCTACTATTTTTATGTTTAGGCCATGCAATCTTCCTTCTTCCAGGCCAATTGAAGATGCCTCCATAGCTATTGCCTCAACACCTAAGCTATACATCCTAAATATTATCCAGTGCAAAGACAAAAGATCTGGAGTTGTTAAACCTTTGTATAGCAACTGATTACCATGAACTAAAGCTCCTAATGTGCCTATTGTGCCACACAAAATACCATAATTATTTAAAGATTGCGATATCCATTGAACACAAGATGTTTTACCATTTGTGCCTGTTACAGCTATTATAGTAATCTTGTCAGAAGGACTCTCATACCACTGTTTAGCTAATGCACCTAACATCTTTGATAAATTTGAAACAGCTAAAATATTAAGCTCATCTAGCCTTGATAATTCCATCTCTCTTGTAAAGTCAATTAGAACTGCTGAGGCACCATTTGCTATAGCCTCATCAATGTAAAAATAACCACTAGTGTTATAACCGCTATAAGCTATAAACACATCTCCAGGAGAAATACATCGTGAGTCTGAACATAGTCGTGAATTCTCAGATACTCTTTCCTTTAACCAAGATACTAAAAAACTAATATCATAAGTATGATCTGACCTATAACTAAATTCACTCATAATACTTGTCGCTTATATGTTCTTTATTGGCTATTTATCATAACGGCTATAATGTTTTAATAATTAAATTATTCAACTATTTAACTATATGGATTATAAGATTTTAAAAAATCGGAAAATGGAGCAGCAGTTCGTTCAGCAATGCGTAAAACAGCAGATCGGGATCTCTTGTTTTCTAAAATTTCATGATCCCCAGGAAAAATCCTGCCTAAAGAACGCAAAATTGGCTTAGGCAACTCACTTTCCGTTAATGGCAATTTAGAATAAAAATCAGATGGCAATTCAAAATTTCTTATCATTCTCTTAACTATGCGATCCTCTAGAGAATGAAAACTAATAGCTACTAATCGTCCATAAGGCTTTAATAATTTTATAAATGAAGGAAAAGCTAAAGACAACTCTTCTAGCTCATTATTAATATGGATTCTCAAAGCTTGAAATGTGCGTGTAGCTGGATGTTTTCCAGTCTCAGTTTTATGCACAACACTAAGAACACATTTTACTAACTCAGTGGTTGTGCGTATCGGTCTTATTTTCCTTCGAGAAACAATCTCCCTTGCTATCTTGGTAGCAAATCGCTCATCACCGTAGTCAAATATTACTTTTCTTATCTCCTCAATATCAGCTTTTTCTAACCATTTTGCTACAGTGACCCCTTTTGTTGTATCCATTCTCATATCAAGTGGGCCTTCATGTAAAAAAGAAAACCCTCTAGCAGAATCATCAAGCTGAGGTGAGGAAACACCAAGATCCAACATGATCCCATCTACTTTATTTATATTTCTTGATAATAGCTCCTCTTCCATTCTGACAAAACTATTATGTATAACATGTACTCTAGGGTCTCTTAATGACAGCAAACTAGCTGCTGTAATAGCATCGGGATCTTTGTCAAAAACAAACAGCTTAGATCTTTCATCTAAATTATTTAATAATTCAATACTGTGACCACCTCTTCCATATGTTCCATCTACAAAAATACCACTATTCAAATATTGTTTGCCATCACATGAATTTCTAATTAATAGAGCCTCTATACTTTCTCTCAATAATACTGGATTATGTTTAAAATCACTCATTAGATAAAAGGTTTCATAATATTAAATATTAAAAATTTCACAAATATAAGATAATTATATCAAAGTAAGATGCAGAGAAAATCTATAGGCCGGATTCTGTATCACACTTGTGATTAGCGATCATTCATCTGCACAAACTTTTACAAGTTTGTTGTAGCCATCTACCCGCATACTTGAACGGACCATTCTATATAGATAAACTAAACGCATGCCTATTTGATGTTGCTCCGGATAAAGGTTACCGCGTTTCACCATACAAGATCTATTGCCTATACTATAAATATGAAGAAACATATCTACATAAAAGCCATATATACATGCTTACTCGTCTCTGTGGCCCTATTTCTTATTCACATTAGATTGTAAACCTTATGTGAATAGACGGCCGTTAGCCGCTATCCTGTCCTGAGGAGTCCGGACCTTCCTCGATAATTGTAATAAACTACCGCGATCGCCCAATTTACTCTGCATGTGTTATTGTATTAGAGTTTACGATATTTTATAAGATAATTTTATTTAAAAATCGAAATCTTAATTAATTTATGACTTTATGGCACACTCTCCTATAATTATGCTATCCAAATGTTATTTATCACATGGAAGCCACTCTATCCTTAAAAATGTAAACTTAGTTATAAATAAAAAAGATCGTATAGGTCTTGTTGGCAGAAACGGATCTGGAAAATCTTCTTTACTTAAATTATTACGAGGAGAAATTACTTTAGACTCAGGAAATATTAATAAACTATCTGAGATAAGCATAGGTATGCTAGACCAAGAGCCTAACATAGACAATCAACTTACTGTACTAGAAGCTATATATGGTTGTGAAGTAGGTAACAACAAATATGATGCAAATAAAATATCTCGTGCAAAAATAATTATAAAAGATCTAAATCTTATTGAAAATGTAAAGATTGCAGATCTTTCAGGAGGATCATATAAAAAAACAGCTCTAGCTAAAGCGATAATAGAAGAACCAGATTTATTGATATTAGATGAACCGACAAATCATATTGACATAAATACGATCAAGTATCTAGAAACAATATTAAAGCATTGGAAAAAAACGCTCATTATTGTTACACACGATAGACATTTTTTAGATTCTGTAACAAATAAAATTATAGAACTAGACAGGGGCCGTATAACTAGTTTTCCAGGCAATTGGTCAAAATGGATAGAATACAAAAACAAGCTTATAGAGACTGAGAAAAAGCAATATGAAAAACTTAACAAATTTCTATCTAATGAAGAGAAATGGGCACGCAAAGGCATAGAGGCAAGAAGAACTCGAAATGAAGGAAGATTAAGAAGACTTGATAAATTAAGAGAATATAAAGAAGACATAATAATAAAACATACAAATGTCAATCTTCTTATAAATGAAAGAAATCATAAAGGAAAAATCATTTCTGAAACAAAGTCAGTAAGTAAGTTTTTTGGATCTAATAATGTAGTATCCTTGTATTCAGGAATAATACTAAAGAAAGATAGAGTTGGAATAATTGGCCCAAATGGATCTGGTAAGACTACTCTAATAAAAATAATCTTAGGGAAATTAGACATAGACTCAGGTAGTGTATCAATCAGTGAAGATGCTTCTATAGCATATTTTGATCAAATGCGTATGCAATTAGATGCCAATAAATCAATAGAAGATAATATAAATCATTCTGGCGAATGGGTTAGTTTCGGGAAGATTAAAAAACATATCAATAATTATCTAGAAGACTTTTTATTTGATGCAGGAATGTCAAAAACACCAATAAAACTTCTATCTGGCGGAGAAAAATCTAGAGTTGTTTTAGCTAAACTTTTTGTACAACCTGCTAATGTCTTAGTGCTAGATGAACCAACAAATGACTTAGATATCGAAACTATAGAAATACTAGAGAAAGCAATAAATAATTACTCAGGCACAATAATATTGGCTAGCCATGATAGGTCTTTCCTAGAAAACACAATAAATAAATCTATAATTTATACTGGGCAAGGTAAATGGATAAATGATGTAGGAAAATTTGAGTATCCAGAGCTAGAAGATTCAATAATAAATCATGAAAAAATTAGTGATTATCATAAAGAAAACAAGAAATACAAAAATATAAAATTAGACAAAACAAAAAAACAAAAGATTCAACCATGGGAGTTAGAAGAACTTAGAAATATTCCTTACATACTAGAGAAACTAGAAGAGGAACAATATGAGCTAGCTAAAAAGCTAGAACAAAAAGAACTATATACTGAAGAAAAAGCAGAACTCATTCCTTCTATAACAAGCAAGCTCAAAAAAATAAATGAAGAAATAACATTTACTTTTGAAAGATGGGAATTATTAGAATCAAAAAATAAATAATAGTTTTATGAATATCTATAACTCATATATGCCACTGTACAGTCTCTCCTGATGCAAGTGGCACTATGTTCAAATCCTTAAATGAAATCTTATCAGGAACTATATTCTCGTTACGATGAATAGTTAAAGTTTGCTTATTTATAGGCAGGTCATAGAAATATGCTCCGTTTAAACTAGCAAATTTTTCTAAATTAGAGATACAGCCAGCCTTGTCAAATATTTCTGCATATAGACAAATTGCATTGTAAGAACTATAACAGCCAGCACAACCACAACTATTTTCTTTAGCCTTGGTATCATGAGGAGCGCTATCAGTTCCCAAGAAGAATCTTTTATCTCCGCTTGTCGCTGCTTTAACTAAATACTCTCGATGCAATTCACTTTTTAATATAGGCAAACAATAATAATGCGGCCTTAATCCCCCAGAAAAAATTATATTTCTATTGTACAACATATGCTGTGGAGTTATTGTTGCAGCGGTAAAATTTGGAGATGAATATACATAGTCAACACCTTCTTTTGTTGAAACATGTTCTATAACTATTTTTAATTCTGGATATTTTTTTCGTAAAGGAATTATAACTTTATCGATATAAACAGATTCCCTATCGAAAATATCAACTCTACTGTCAGATACTTCAGCATGAATTAATAACGGCATTTTAATCATTTGAAGCATATCTAAAACTTTATAGCAATTTTTAAATATATCAACCACACCTACATGAGAATTAGTAGTTACAGAATTCGGATATAATTTAACCGCAAAAACTATACCAGATTCTTTTGCCTTTAAAATCTCATCAGTAGTTGTCAAATCCGTCAAATATAAAGTCATCAATGGTTCAAAACATTTAAGCCCATCTTTAACTTTGCCTAAGGAATTCAAAATCATGTTTCTATATTCTATTGCAAGTTTAGTACTTATAATTGGAGTATTCAAATTAGGCATGACAATAGCTCTAGCAAATTGCTTAACCGTATCAGCAAGCACTAAATCCAACATATCAGATTGACGTAAATGCACATGCATATCATCTGGCATGACCATAGTTAGGGAAGCATTCATTTAACTTTCTTTATTTTATAGTTATTACATTCAGGATATTATAAAACTTATACATCAATATACGGAGATTTGTTCTCTCTAAGACATAACATTCCTCTTATTAACCTATAAATAACCCAGCTGAATGTTAATAATATGCCGATATAACCTATATAAATAAATGTTAGAACAATGCTGATAGTTAATAAAAGTAAAGCTAACCAAAAAGTATTTAATAACCAATCAAAGTGAGATGAATATATAGTTCCATCAAAATCATTTTTTTTCTGATATATTATAATCACTGATGCCAATGACATTGGCCAAAAAACTCCAGATGATAGAAATCCTATAGAAAATAATATATAAACAATATAAGTTAGTGTAAGATCATCAAAATTAAATTTAGGCGAAGGAAGCTTGGAATCAATCATAATATTGGCTCTCTGTGAAATTATCATTCAAATTTTAAAAATACACCGCATAGCAATATATTACAAGAAAATAATTGCATATATAGAACAAATATATAGGGCATTAAGTATTTTAAATAATCACCCTTATCATAGGGAATAGGAATAGAAGTATTAAGACGGAATAATGAGATTTGGAGAGAGATACATAGTCTAGCAACTAACTTTGCCAAATTATATAATTGAGTATTGATATTCCCCTACATAAGATATGTAGGGGAATTCAATTTTCTAGAAGCCTGACGATAACCTACTTTCACAGACGAGATGTCTACTATCATCGGCGCAAAGGCGTTTAACTGTCCTGTTCGAGATGGGAAGGAGTGGGGCCACCTTGCTATGGTCGTCAGGCAAAACCTGCACATAGTGATTTTATCACAAATAATCCAAGAAGAAGCTTTTCAACAAACAGATGATGGTTGCATATTTTATTGCAAAACATTAATCATTATAATCCAATAAAAAGAATTTCAATTTCAACTCTAATAACCTGTAGAGTTATAGGATCAAGCCTCACGGGCAATTAGTATCGGTTAGCTTAATACATTACTGTACTTACACACCCGACCTATCAACGTCCTGGTCTTGAACGACCCTTTAGGGGGATCTAAGTCCCCGGGATACCTAATCTTCAGACGAGTTTCCCGCTTAGATGCCTTCAGCGGTTATCTCTTCCGTACTTAGCTACCCGGCAATGCCATTGGCATGACAACCGGTACACCAGAGGTACGTCCACTCCGGTCCTCTCGTACTAGGAGCAGGCTCTGTCAAGTATCCAACGCCCACGGCAGATAGGGACCAAACTGTCTCACGACGTTTTAAACCCAGCTCACGTACCTCTTTAAATGGCGAACAGCCATACCCTTGGGACCTACTACAGCCCCAGGATGAGATGAGCCGACATCGAGGTGCCAAACACCGCCGTCGATATGAACTCTTGGGCGGTATCAGCCTGTTATCCCCAGAGTACCTTTTATCCGTTGAGCGATGGCCCTTCCATTCAGAACCACCGGATCACTATGTCCTGCTTTCGCATCTGTTCGACGTGTCAGTCTCACAGTTAAGCACGCTTATGCCATTGCACTAACAGCACGATTTCCGACCGTGCCTAGCGTACCTTAGAACTCCTCCGTTACTCTTTAGGAGGAGACCGCCCCAGTCAAACTGCCCACCATGCACTGTTCCAAATCCGGATAACGGATCAAGGTTAGAATCGCAAACAATCCAGGGTGGTATTTCAAGGATGGCTCCACACAACCTAACGGTCATGCTTCAAAGCCTCCCACCTATCCTACACAAGATTATTCACAATTCAATGCAAAGCTACAGTAAAGGTTCATGGGGTCTTTCCGTCTAGCCGCGGGTAGATTGCATCATCACAAACATTTCAACTTCGCTGAGTCTCAGGAGGAGACAGTGTGGCCATCGTTACGCCATTCGTGCAGGTCGGAACTTACCCGACAAGGAATTTCGCTACCTTAGGACCGTTATAGTTACGGCCGCCGTTTACCGGGGCTTCGATCAAGAGCTTGCACCCCATCAATTAACCTTCCGGCACCGGGCAGGCGTCACACCCTATACGTCGACTTTCGTCTTTGCAGAGTGCTATGTTTTTAATAAACAGTCGCAGCCACCGATTATCTGCGACCTCTTCATGCTTTGAACGCAAGTTCATCACAATAATGAGGCATACCTTCTCCCGAAGTTACGGTATCAATTTGCCGAGTTCCTTCTCCTGAGTTCTCTCAAGCGCCTAAGAATATTCATCCCGTCCACCTGTGTCGGTTTGCGGTACGGTCTTGTACAGCTGAAGCTTAGAGGCTTTTCTTGGAACTGCTTCCAATCACTTCGCAAAACATGTTTGCTCGTGCCACACCCTTGAATTACGTAACCGGATTTTCCTAATTACCTTCTATAGTGTAGCAACAGGGATATCCAACACCCTGATGATCTTCTGCAATCCGTCCCCCCATCGCACTGTACAATGGTACTGGAATATTAACCAGTTTCCCATCAGTTACGCATCTCTGCCTCACCTTAGGGGCCGACTCACCCTGCGCCGATGAACGTTGCGCAGGAAACCTTGGACTTACGGCGAGGAGGCTTTTCACCTCCTTTATCGCTACTCATGTCAGCATTCGCACTTCTGATACCTCCAGCATCCTTTACAAGACACCTTCACAGGCTTACAGAACGCTCTCCTACCGCGTATGTTAAACATACGCCCGCAGCTTCGGTTTATCGCTTAGCCCCGTTACATCTTCCGCGCAGGACGACTCGATCAGTGAGCTATTACGCTTTCTTTAAAGGATGGCTGCTTCTAAGCCAACCTCCTGACTGTCTATGCCTTCCCACTTCGTTTCCCACTTAGCGATAATTCGGGACCTTAGCTGGCGGTCTGGGTTGTTTCCCTTTCGAGTCCGGACGTTAGCACCCGGTGCTCTGTCTCCCACGCTGTACTTGTACGTATTCGGAGTTTGCCATAGTTTGGTAAGTCGCCATGACCCCCTAGCTATAACAGTGCTCTACCCCATACAGTAATACGTGAGGCACTACCTAAATAGTTTTCGGAGAGAACCAGCTATTTCCAGATTTGTTTAGCCTTTCACCCCTATCCACAGCTCATCCCCTAATTTTTCAACATTAGTGGGTTCGGTCCTCCAGCACGTGTTACCGTGCCTTCAACCTGGCCATGGATAGATCATCTGGTTTCGGGTCTACACCCAGCGACTATATCGCCCTATTCGGACTCGCTTTCGCTACGCCTCCCTTATTTAGTTAAGCTTGCCACTGAATGTAAGTCGCTGACCCATTATACAAAAGGTACGCAGTCACGGAACAAGTCCGCTCCTACTGTTTGTATGCATACGGTTTCAGGATCTATTTCACTCCCCTCCCGGGGTTCTTTTCGCCTTTCCCTCACGGTACTGGTTCACTATCGGTCGATCACGAGTATTTAGCCTTGGAGGATGGTCCCCCCATATTCAGACAGGATTTCACGTGTCCCGCCCTACTTCTCTTACGCTTAGTTCTACATCAAAGATTTCGTTTACAGGGCTATCACCTACTATGGCAGAGATTTCCATCTCTTTCAACTATCAATAATGCTAAAACGTAAAGGCTGATCCAATTTCGCTCGCCACTACTTTCGGAATCTCGGTTGATTTCTTTTCCTCGAGTTACTGAGATGTTTCAGTTCACCCGGTTCGCTTCTACTGACCTATGTATTCAGTCAGTGATACTCCTTAAAAGGAGTGGGTTTCCCCATTCGGACATCTGCGGATTACAGCTTGTTTTCCAGCTCCCCGCAGCTTTTCGCAGGATACTACGTCCTTCTTCGCCTGTGATCGCCAAGGCATCCACCATATGCACTTAGTAACTTGATCCTATAACACTAAAGGCTATATAAGATAAATTGACTATATTTTACTGTTTATGAATATTCCAATTATACTTGGAACTTTTTTGCAATCACAACCCTATGTCTATTAATAATAAATAGAACATCTTTCGTTGTGCTTCTTCTAGATTTTTAAAGAACAAATAGCTTATTTGATAAAGCTCAATTCTCATGCATAAAACATTATGTATGAGAATTAAACTCTATATGTGGTGGAGGTGAACGGGATCGAACCGATGACCTCCTGCTTGCAAAGCAGGCGCTCTCCCAACTGAGCTACACCCCCAAAGTATCGAAAGGTTTCGCCCAAACATTAATGGTGGGTCTAGTTGGACTTGAACCAACGACCCCCGCCTTATCAAGACGGTGCTCTAACCAGCTGAGCTACAGACCCATACCTATACCGACTGCACTATACAATGCAAAACCAATATAAAATCTGTCATAACCAGCGCTTACTAACAATCACAGCTATTTTAACAACCGATAATTGCGGATACTTAATGCATAGTTTCAATGCTCTTAAAGGAGGTGATCCAGCCGCACCTTCCGATACGGCTACCTTGTTACGACTTCACCCCAGTCATGAATCCTACCGTGGTAATCGCCCTCCTTTCGGTTAGGCTAACTACTTCTGGTAAAACCCACTCCCATGGTGTGACGGGCGGTGTGTACAAGACCCGAGAACGTATTCACCGCAGCATGCTGATCTGCGATTACTAGCGATTCCGACTTCACGTAGTCGAGTTGCAGACTACGATCCGGACTACGATCGGGTTTCTGGGATTAGCTCCCCCTCGCGGGTTGGCGACCCTCTGTCCCGACCATTGTATGACGTGTGAAGCCCTACCCATAAGGGCCATGAGGACTTGACATCATCCCCACCTTCCTCCGGTTTGTCACCGGCAGTTTCATTAGAGTGCCCTTTCGTAGCAACTAATGACAAGGGTTGCGCTCGTTGCGGGACTTAACCCAACATCTCACGACACGAGCTGACGACAGCCATGCAGCACCTGTGTTCTAGTTCTTTTTCAAGCACTCCCAAATCTCTTCGGGATTCTAGACATGTCAAGGGTAGGTAAGGTTTTTCGCGTTGCATCGAATTAATCCACATCATCCACCGCTTGTGCGGGTCCCCGTCAATTCCTTTGAGTTTTAATCTTGCGACCGTACTCCCCAGGCGGTCAACTTCACGCGTTAGCTGCGCCACTAAGACCCGAAGGTCCCAACAGCTAGTTGACATCGTTTAGGGCGTGGACTACCAGGGTATCTAATCCTGTTTGCTCCCCACGCTTTCGTGCATGAGCGTCAGTGTTATCCCAGGAGGCTGCCTTCGCCATCGGTGTTCCTCCGCATATCTACGCATTTCACTGCTACATGCGGAATTCCACCTCCCTCTGACACACTCTAGTTCGGTAGTTAAAAATGCAGTTCCAAGGTTAAGCCCTGGGATTTCACATCCTTCTTTCCGAACCGCCTGCGCACTCTTTACGCCCAGTAATTCCGATTAACGCTTGCACCCTACGTATTACCGCGGCTGCTGGCACGTAGTTAGCCGGTGCTTATTCTGCAGGTACCGTCATTCATGCTGGGTATTATCCAACACTGTTTCTTCCCTGCCAAAAGTGCTTTACAACCCTAAGGCCTTCATCGCACACGCGGAATGGCTGGATCAGGGTTCCCCCCATTGTCCAAAATTCCCCACTGCTGCCTCCCGTAGGAGTCTGGGCCGTGTCTCAGTCCCAGTGTGGCTGGTCGTCCTCTCAGACCAGCTACGGATCGTTGCCTTGGTGAGCTATTACCTCACCAACTAGCTAATCCGGTATCGGCCGATCCAATAGCGCGAGGTCCGAAGATCCCCCGCTTTCCCCCTTAGGGAATATGCGGTATTAGCTACGCTTTCGCGTAGTTATCCCCCACTACTGGGCACGTTCCGATATATTACTCACCCGTCCGCCACTCGCCACCAAACCGAAGTCCGTGCTGCCGTTCGACTTGCATGTGTAAAGCATTCCGCTAGCGTTCAATCTGAGCCAGGATCAAACTCTTCAGTTTAATCTCTGTATTTTTACACGTAATTTAAGTCTGATTTAGACCTAGAATACGTCGCTACCCAAAAAATGAACGGGTTCTTAGAGTATTACTCTAAGACCATGTACATTATTGAGTACTTTTATCTAATTAGCTAAATGTAAAATATTACATACTAAAACTAGCATCAAGTACCCACAATTATCGATTGTTTATTGTTAAAGAGCTCAGCTCTGACAATTTGTTTGTCAGTTGCAGAAGAAGAATTCTCGCGCTTAATGAGAAAAATGTCAATATATTTTTTGATTAGATAAAATTTAAAAACAACATAAGTATTTAATTAATGTTCCCAATGTGTCATTTTATAAAGATTAATATAGATTATATAAATGACCTTTAATACATTATAATTTACCATGAACGATGATATTCTTATTAACGTCACCTCTTTTGAGACCCGCATTGCCATAATAGAATCCGGAATAATTCAGGAATTACATATAGAACGTAATTCTCAAAAAGGGAAAGTTGGAAATATATATATTGGAAAGGTTATTAGAGTATTACCTGGACTACAAAGTGCTTTTATAGATATAGGTCTAGAACGATCTGCATTCATACACATAATGGACTTGCAAGAAAATCGCAGAGAACGATTAAATTCTACAAATATAACCCCAATAGAAAAATTAATTTTTCCAGGGCAGACAATAATAACACAAATTATAAAAGATCAAATTGGCTCAAAAGGAGCCCGTTTAACTACACAAATTAGCCTTGCTGGACGAATATTAGTATATCTGCCTTATGAAGACCATTTAGGAGTTTCACAAAAAATAAACTCAGAAGAAGGAAGGATGAATCTAAAAGATCGATTGAAATCGATAATAGATGCAGTAATGGGAATGGGAGGTTATATAATAAGAACTAATGCGGAAGATGCATCAGATGAGGAAATCCAATTAGATATAAAATATTTAAATAAATTATGGAGCAGCATTCTATCTTGTTCTAAAAACAAATCAGCGCCCTATATTCTGTATGAAGACTTAGATATATCCCAAAGAATCATAAGAGACATAGCAACACCATTAACCAAAACGATACGTATAGATTCTCTAGAAGTAACGGATAAACTAGTGGAATGGTCAAAGATATATGCCCCTTTTATAGTAAATAAAATTCAATACTACAGCGAGGATCCGCCATTGTTTGATCTTGCCAATATAGATCAAGAAATCAAAAAAGCCTTATCTAGAAAAATAGAGCTGAGATCAGGAGGATATATAATAATTGATCAAACAGAAGCAATGACAACTATAGATGTAAATACTGGCAAATTTGTAGGAGGAAAAAATCTTAAAGAAACAATTTTCCGTACTAACCTAGAAGCAGCACAAGCAATATCTAGACAATTACGCTTACGAAACTTAGGAGGAATTATAATTCTAGACTTTATTGACATGGAAGACAATAATCATCAGGACGTTGTACTACAAGAACTGCAAAAATACTTATCTAAAGATAAAACAAAAATTACTATCAATGGCTTTACTAAACTAGGTCTTGTAGAAATAACTAGAAAAAGAACTAGGGACTCATTAAAAAATCAAATGTGTGAAACTTGCCTGGTATGCAATTCTCAGGGATACATAAAAACAGCAAAAACTATATGTTACGAAATATTGAGAGAAATATTACAAGAATCCAGGCAATTCAATCCAAAAGAATTTCGTATTTTAGCCTCACAAAAAATAATAGATCTGTTCCTAGAGGAAGAAAATCCACACTTAACAAAATTAAGCGATATTATACAAAAAACTATATCATTAGCTGTTGAAAATAGTTATTCTTCAGAAGAATACGATATTATACTAATATAAATTAGACATTATTTATCATAAAATTGCATATTGTATAATGAAGAATAAATACCGCTGCTATTGCTTAAAAGATCTTCATGAGATCCTGACTCCTCAATAACTCCAGAGTTTATTACCAAAATATGATCTGCATTGCTTACAGTAGACAAACGATGAGCTACTATTAAAGCTGCGCATCCATTGTCAAGTAGTTTGTCCATCGCTTTTTGAACCTGTCGTTCAGATTCATTATCCAACGAAGAAGTTGCTTCATCCAATATCATAACCTGAGAATTTTTTGCAATAGCCCTTGCTATTGCGAGTCTTTGACGTTGCCCGCCCGATAATCTAACTGCCCCATCACCAATCCTAGTATAAATACCATCTGGCAATTTATTAATAAAGCCTAATAAATCAACAGCATATAAAGCATTATAAACCCGATCAATATTAATATTAGATAAAAAACCATAGCCTACATTTGCAGCAATGGTATCATTAAATAAAAAAATATCTTGTGATACAAAAGCAATACTAGACCTAAGACTGCGCAAATCATAGTCTTTTATATCAACATTATCTATCAGAATACTACCAGAATTTGGATAAATAAAGCGCGGCAACATATTAATTAATGTAGTTTTGCCACTGCCTGATTTTCCAACCAATGCAATTTTTCTTCCTGGCTCTAATACAAAAGAAACACCCTTTATAACATATTCAAGGTTATCACAGTATCTAAAATATACATTATTGAATTCTATCCTACAACGTACCTTATACTTATTGCATAGAAACAGTTTGCCATTATCTGTTTCTTTTTCCATATCTATTAGAGAGAATACACTTTCTGCTGCAACAATCATTTTAGGCAATTTGCCAATAACATGTGTCAATCTACGCACTGGATCAGGTATCTGAGCCAAGGCCACCATGAAAGAAATAAAACTACCTGCAGTCAACATAGCATATCGCGCTTGACTTAATGCAACAATTATTATTATTGATACTGTTATAGCAATACACATATGAACTAATGGAGCTAGAGCAGCATCTGCAATTGCAGTCCTTAGAGCAAACTTCCTTAATTTATCTACCACTGTATTGAATCTATCTATTTCCTGAATATATCCATCAAATAACTTAATAACACGTTGACCATCAATAGAGCTAACAATTAAACTAGTAAAATATGCATTCATGTCTAAGGCTGATTTACTTATTCTGCGCACCTTTTTAGTAAAAATTTTTATAATTAGAACCATTACAGGCAACATAAGCAATACAATTATAGTGAGAATCCAGGAAATATATAATAAAAAGACCAAAAGAGCGGCGATTACTAACGACTCTCTAATTATAACTGCAGTAACTTTGATAATCATATCAGCAACACTATTTGCATCTAAAGTAAAATGATTCAGTAGCTTACCCTTATCTAAATATGCATAATTTATATCGGATAGATATAGCATCTTGGAAAACATTTTGGTACGCATATCCTGTAATACTTGATTTGCTACATATGCTAGCAAATAATCACTAAGGAAATTGCAAATTCCCCTAAAGAATATAAGACCTATGAAAGCCACAGGAACATACCATAGAAAAAATTTTTCTGATGATGAAAAACCACTGTCCAAAAGTGGTTTCATTATGTAAGACAGAAGTGCTTGTGTAATGGCAGCGCAAGACATCAAAATAACAGTTGTCAGCAATTTGTGCCAATGATTTCTAGTAAGATTATGAAGTCTCTTAATCAAAGGGAAATTAGTCATCACATAAAAAATATTAGACAAATAAAATTTATAGTTTAACTGTATTAACGTTACAATTAACCACTTATATAAATTTAAATAATTAGTTGACATGAATTTTAATAATTGCACATGCAACACAATTCACCTAGAAAATAAATCCTTATGTTCTCTATATTTTTATAATAAACAAATTAATAAAAAAATATAGAAATTATTGATAAAGTAACTTCGTTTATTCAGAAAAATTAATGAAATGAAAAATCTGATAAACAAAGTGCCAAATCTATTGGATTCAAAAACAATAATTTAGATAAGATAGTATATTTGAATAAAACATCAAGTCATAGTATCATCATTAGTATTGATTAACATTCCAAATACATTATAACTTTTATAGTATAATTAAATTAATAATTTGATGCCATGGCAGAAGATGTTTTATAAAAACTGTATCAGTATAAGATCTCAACAGATCCTTTACCACCTAAAAAAGATCGTAATTTTAACAAAAACTCATTATTAACAATAACTCTCCAATTATCACCTAATTTTACAGTACATGAAAATTTGCCATCTAGGTTTGTATAAGCCACGTAAACTGGTACACGACATTTATCTTGTTCTTTTTTTGAGCATATGCTCTTTAATAAGCTCTGCAAAGATTCCAAATTAATATCACTATCTATAGATATTTTTACGGCTTTAGCCATGTAAGACCTAATATCATCAATGCTATATATTTGCTCCACAACAATTCGAAAACTATTAGAATACGAATCGTCACTAACAATGACTTTAGCAGCTATTAAGTTATCCTCGCGCAAATCATTCTTGTTTTTTTCATAAAAGTCTTGGTGTGTAACTATTTCAACTTGATTTGTATCATCATCAATCAAGGCTAAAACCATTTTCCCGCGACGAGTTGTTATGGTTTTTATTGACACAAGTATGCCACATACTAACTGTGATTGCTTGCTGGATCGTATTTTTGATAAAGTGGTCGGTATAATCTGTCTTATTTCATCACGCCAATATTCAAATAAATGCCCACTGAAATGATATCCCATCGCAGTTTTCTCTTCAGTAAGCTTATTTAGTAAATCCCACTCAGCTATATTATCTATACTCTTTCGCAATCTAGGTATTTCTTGTTCATAATCATCTTCGAATAAAGATGATTGATTAACATTAGTATTCCTATGCTCTGCTATTTCTAATGCTATATTTAATGAAGCCAAGACTTCAGCCCTGTTAGAATTAGAAAAATCAAAAGCTCCTGACTTAATCAAAGATTCTATTGCACGACGATTTAGAATTTTAAACATTCTGTAACAGAAATCAAATATGTCACTAAATGGCCCATTGTTTTTTCTAGATCTTACAACATCATCAATAGCAGATTTACCTGCTCCTTTTATCGCTCCTAAACCATATCGTATAGCAATTTCTTTATTTTCATCTGTAAAATTAACAACTGGCTCAAACCTAAAACTAGATAAATTTATATCTGGCGGAAGAATTTTTATATTGTTCTTTTTTGCATCGCGAAATATTACTTGTATTTTATCCGTGTCATCCATATCAGATGAAAGGGTAGCAGAAAAGAATTCCGCTGGATGATGAGTTTTCAGCCAAGCTGTTTGATATGCGATCAAAGCATAGGCAGCTGAATGAGATTTGTTAAATCCATACCCTGCAAATTTCTCCATTAAGTCAAATAATTTTACGGCAAGATCTGAGCGGTAACCATTATTAACAGCTCCTTTTTCAAAAATAATACGATGCTTAGCCATTTCTTCTGGATCTTTTTTACCCATTGCCCTACGCAACAAGTCAGCACTACCGAGAGAATAACCACCTATTATCTGCGAAATAAGCATAACTTGCTCTTGATAAACGATAACTCCATAAGTGCTTTTAAGAACATTCTCCAAATCACTATGAAAATAATTTATGCTTGAGACCCCATGCTTACGACTAACGAAATCATTTACCATTCCTGACTCCAGTGGACCAGGCCGATATAAGGCGAGCACGGCTATAATATCTTCAAAATTACTAGGCTTTAATCTTTTTAGCAACTCCCTCATTCCTTTTGATTCTAACTGAAATACAGCAACCGTATTACCACTAGATAATAGATCATAAGTTTCCTTATCATCTAATGGTAGTGAAATAACAGAGAAATCATCCATTCCTTTATTACACTGCCTAACATAACTTGCTGACCAATCAAGAACAGTTAAATTTCTCAGCCCTAAAAAGTCAAATTTAACTAGACCAGAAGATTCAACATCATCTTTATCAAACTGAGAAACAAGACTATTCTCTTGCCCTGGCTGACAATATAACGGACAAAAATCAGTTAACTTGCCTGGAGCAATTAAAACACCTCCCGCATGCATACCAACGTTGCGAGCTAATCCCTCTAAAGGCTTAGCAATATCTATCAATGTCTTAACTTCCTCTTCTTTTTCATATCTGTTTTTAAATATAGCATCAGACGATAAGACTTTATCTAATGTCCATTGCTCTGATACACTGAAAGGAATCAATTTTGACAAGCCATCACATAACGAGTAAGGAATTCCTAAAACTCTTCCAACATCTCTAATAACTGCCTTAGCCCCAAAAGTACCAAACGTGGCTATTTGACTAACAGCATCGTGGCCATATTTTGATTTTACATAATCTATCACACGATCACGATTGTCTTGGCAAAAATCAATATCAAAATCAGGCATTGATACTCGCTCAGGATTTAGAAAACGCTCAAAAAGCAAATCATAATCCATAGGATTGATGTCAGTAATACCCAAAGCATAAGCTACTAAAGATCCTGCGCCTGATCCACGACCTGGACCTACTGGAACCCCGTTATTTTTACCCCAATTAATAAAATCCTGTACTATTAGGAAGTAGCCAGCAAATCCCATCTGATTTATAGTGCCGCATTCTTCGCGCAATCTTTCATGATATATCTTCTTATTGATTTTATTGTTTCCTAAAAAATCAAATCTTCTCTTTAAACCCATTTCAGCCATTAGTATCAAATAATCATCCAGGGAATATTTGGCATCTATTTCAAATTTTGGTAAGTTAGGAATCCCTAAGCGCAGTGTTAAACTGCAACGTTTAGCTATTTCAACTGTATTAAGTATCGCCGAAGGTATATCAGAAAACATATTAAACATCTTCTCTGAATTAAGGAAATATTGCTCCTCTCTGAAACGACTTACTCTTTTGGGGTCTGAAAGATGAGAGCCTTCAGCGATACAAACCCTAACTTCATGAGACTGAAATTCGCTAGGCCTTAGAAATTGAATAGGATGAGTAGCAACAACAGGCAAATTTAATTTTGAGGCCAATTCTAATACCATATGGTTATAATTGTCTTCTCCAGGAAAACCAGCCCTCTGTAATTCTATGTAAAAAGAATTAGGAAACATTAGTTTCCATTGTTTTGCTAAATCTAAAGCTAAAACTTGATTATTAATCTCTAGAGCATATGCAATATCACCAAGAATACCACCTGAAAGAACTATTAAGCCATTCTGTCCTGATAACCACTCCTTACGCAATTCAACTCTACCATTATACTGATTGCATAAAAAAGACTTTGTAAGTAAAGAACACAGGTTGAGGTACCCCTCATGATTACAAACAAGCAATAAGACACGGAAAGGCCTATCCCTATTTTTATCATTAGTTAACCAAACATCACAACCAATTATAGGTTTTATACCCGAAGCACGAGCTGCTTTATAAAACTTTATGATACCAAAAACATTAGATAAGTCTGTTAAGGCTACAGCTGGCTGATCAGAATCTTTTACTAAGTTAATCAATTCTTCTATTCGAACTATACCATCTACAATAGAGAATTCTGAATGTACACGCAGATGCACAAAAGATTTAAAATCATAAGACATAAAAATATCAGCTCCTTTCCAAATTATCGAATATTATATATCGACTAAATATCATAAGAGTTTATATCTATTAGTCTTTAAATCAAAATAACATACAATCCAATAGCAGAAAATAAATTGTTTACACAACCTAAAAATAACTATTATTATCATATTTTATATTAATAATTTGTTATTACATGATATTAATTGGATATTGTATATATGGAATTAGACAGATATAACACATGCGAGAATTCGCAAACACAATTTGTAAGATGGTTTAGAGAAGTAGCGCCGTATGTGCATGCATTTAGGGGCAAAACCTTTGTTATCGCTTTTGATGGGGATCTAATTCAGTATGGAGCACTTAATGCACTTGTCCAAGATTTATCTCTATTATCAGCTTTAGGAATTAAACTAGTACTAATACATGGATCACGGCCTCAAGTAAACGATCAATTAAAACTAAAGGGCATATATAAAATATTCGACAGAGGACTTATGGCCCCAACAGATGCTGCTGCGTTAGAGTGCGCAAAAGAAGCAGCTGGAGAGATAAGATTAGACATTGAAGCATCTTTTAGTCAAGGATTGCCTAATACTCCTATGTCTCACTCAAAAATTAAAGTTATATCAGGAAATTTTGTTACAGCAAGACCTGTTGGCGTATTAAATGGAGTAGATTTTCAAAACACAGGCAAAGTAAGAAAAATTGATGTAGAAGCTATAAATTTTGCCATAGAGAAAGGCTCTTCTGTTGTCTTATTATCCCCACTAGGTTTTTCTCCTACAGGAGATGCATTTCATTTAGCTCTTGAGGAATTAGCAACAAGCACAGCTGTAGCACTAAGAGCAGAAAAACTTATATTTTTATCAAGCTCTAAAGGAGTATATAATGACGATGGATCAATAGACACAGAATTAGCAAGAGCAGATGCTGATATACTAACTGCATCTAATAAGCTAGATGAAGAAACATGTGAGTTTCTAAAATATGCATCATTAGCAGTAAAAAGAGGAGTAGCTCGAGCTCACATACTATCTTACTCATTAGATGGAAGCGTATTATTAGAAATATTTACGCATGATGGGGTAGGAACGATGGTTGTAGAAGATAATCTAGATGATCTAAGATCTGCTACAATCGACGATGTTGGGGCAATAATTAGTCTTATAGAGCCTCTGGAAACAGATGGAACATTAGTCCCTAGACCAAAAAGATTAATAGAACGCGATCTGGAAAAATTTACTGTTCTTGAACATGATGGGATAATATATGGTTGTGCCGCATTATATATGTTTCCTAATGAACAAATGGCGGAACTAGCATGTTTAATAGTTCACCCAGAGTGGCAAAGTACAGGAGAAGGAGAGCTCTTATTAAGACATATTGAATCTAGAGCAAAAAATCTTGGTGCAAGACGTATATTCGCTCTTACAACAAAAACGTCTCATTGGTTTTTAAAAAGAGGATTTGTTCAATGCGGAATACAAGACTTACCAAAAGAAAAACAAACTAGTTATAACAGGTCACGTAATAGTCTAATTTTTATAAAAAATATTAAACATGATTAAAATCATATAACATAAAATATATTTTTATTACTTTATTTTTCAGGAGGGTTTATGAGCAGAACCGTAAATTGTGTTAAACTAAAAAAAGAACTAGTAGGCTTGGATGAGCTAACTTACCCAGGAAATATTGGGAAAAATATATTCAATAATATATCTAAGGAAGCATGGCAAGAATGGATAAAGATTCAAACACGTTTAATAAATGAGAATCGCCTAAACTTAGCTGATCAAAAGTCTCGAGAGTTTCTCAGAAACAAGATGGAAGAATTTTTATTTGAGGATAAAAACATAGAGATTGATGGATATGTCCCAGTATCTAATTACTGATACTATTTTTAAAATATAAAACATCAATATCTGTGTATTAGTTGCACTCCCTCATCTGCTGCAAGTATTAATATATCAGCCCTATTTATTGCAAACAAACCATTTGTGACGACTCCTGGAAAATTATTTATCTCTTTTTCTAAAGATAGTTGGTCTTGTATATACAAATTATGCACGTCAATTATGACATTTCCATTATCAGTTATAAATCCATCCCTAAGCACTACCTTGCCTCCTAGTAAAGTTAATCTCCTTGAAATAGAATTAACCGCCATGGGAATAACTTCTATAGGCAAAGGAAAGCTTCCTAAACGATTAACTAATTTGCTTTCATCTACTATACAAATAAACTTATCTGCCACAGAAGAAACTATTTTCTCTCTAGTTAACGCTCCACCTCCCCCTTTTATCATGCAAAACGATTCGTCTATTTCATCTGCCCCATCTACATAAAAAGGTAGATGATCAATACTATTAAGCTCTATAACTTTTATACCACACGATGATAATTTAGATTTTGTTCTATCAGAACTAGCTACAGCACCAGCAATACTGCAACTAAAGCATGATAGTTCATCTATAAAAAAATCAACGGTAGATCCAGTTCCAACTCCAATAAGAAAATTATTATTTTCTAAGATATAGGGAGTTATAAAATTCATTGCAGCTCTAGATGCTTCTTGTTTTAAATTAATTTGCCGTGTATCAATATTCATTTAGAAATATCACCAAAAATTTATATTTTATAATTAACCTATGTGTAAATCTTCAGATAATTCAGCTGTATCATCATTATCAGAAAGAACCTCTAAAGACTTTAAATTGTTAAGCATGGCACGAGATCTTACCTCTGTTTGCCCTATTTTATTACTAGCCGTATCTAAAGTTTTCTTAACGCTAGCTAGAGACTCACCAAACTTACTAAATTCTGTCTTAACCGCTCTCAGTATATTCCATACCTCTGATGACCTTTTTTCGATAGCAAGAGTCTTGAATCCTATTTGTAAACTATTAAGAAGAGCTGCTAAGTTGCTCGGACCAACCACATTTATATGAAGATTGAACAACCTGTCAAATAAACCCGGGTACCGCAAAACTTCTGCATAAAGACCTTCTGTTGGGAGGAACATTATAGCAAATTCAGTTGTATAAGGAGGCTCTATATATTTTAATGCAATAGCACGAGCCTGCAACTCTATTGCTTTTGCTAAAGCATTAGAAGCTGCTTTAGCAATATCTAGATTAGAGCTATCATTTGCATCTATTAATCTTTCATACTCTTCTTTTGGAAATTTCGAATCTATGGGAAGCCATATAGGAGATGAATCCTTGCTAGAACCTGGTAACTTTATAGCAAACTCAACAAAGGAATCCTTATTTGGGATAATCTTAACATTGCGTCCGTATTGATCAGGCGTCATAATATCTTCAATTAATCGTGAAAGCTGTATCTCTCCCCATGTACCACGAGTTTTTACATTATTTAAAACCCTCTTTAAATCACCAACTCCTACAGCCAAATTCTGCATCTCACCTAATCCTTGATGGACAGCCTCCAATCTTTCAGAAACCTGCTTAAAAGATTCACCAAGCCTCTTTTCCAATGTTGAATGAAGTTTTTCATCAACTGTATATCTTATCTCATCAAGTTTTTCCGAGTTGCTATTTTGTAAAATTTGCAACCTATACTCTAGAGTCTGTCTAATTTCTTTAGTCCGTCTATCATTAATCTCTATCAATCCCTGTAACTTTTCTGTAAAATTGTCAGAAAATTTCATAAAAGATGATGTTGTTTCCAAACGATTTGATCTGGCATCACTACTTAAAACATCTCTCATCGAATCCTGAAGAGACTTAAAATCAACTTGAAAAATTCTTACGAGTTCCAATATATCGTTACGATATAACCTATGAGATTCTATGATGTCATCATGCAAGCGACGTTCAAAATTTGAAAGCTCATAAATAATATCTGTAACTTTCTCAAAGCTAGAATGCTTCAGTTTAACCCAAATCCTTATAATTACAAGACAGTTAAATAATATAAGCAAAAACAGCAGGTATAATAAAATGCAATTAATTGTCATCATTTATCAAATTAAATATTATGAATAAAATCTATATCGTACTATCTAATAATTAAAAAGAAAACCATATAACTATTTTCTTATAGATAGAACAATACAAATAAGGTATTTATGTATTCATATATTAAAATTGATAACTATTAAAAAATGAAAAAACAGTTGGTTACTGAAAAGTATCATTTAATAAATTGTAACGTATGAATAATATATTAATAATATATACTATTTTAAATAATTAGATAATTTCAACGTTTAATTAAACCCTGATATTATTGAGGGGAATAATACTAGCACAAACTATTATTAGTTATTGTATAATCTTCATGAATTCTAGTGCCATTTTGAGAAAAAAATGAAAGCAAAGAACGTATAAAGATAATAAATACTTTACAATCAGCATAATTTTAATCGGGTATTTTTATATATTAGATGCTATAGTAGTTGCTTTTGTTTAAATTGAGAACAATATGACAATTTAGATGAAAATAAAAGATTCTTTTAAGAATTAGTATATTTGAAGGTTTTAGAAAACAAGTGAAATATGAGGACAACTTTTTATCATATTTTATAGAGTGCTTTAGAACAATATGAAGACATTCATTTTTTTAGAATATCTCTATTTGATTTTTTAAAAACTTCTTTTGATTTTTCAGGAGTAGATGAATGCGAAATATTTGGCTTAATTGGGTTGCGTTATCCATATTAGCGTTAATAACTGTTATGCCTGCATCTGCGGCTGATACTAAAGATGAGACTAAGTTAAAGTTAGCCCATGCTCTATCTAGCACTTCTCATTATGGCGCAGGAGCTAGTGCTTTTGCTAATTCTCTAGAGACTATAAGCAAAGGCAAATTTATAGTAGAAAAATTTCCTAACAATAAATTAGGTTCTGAGCATGAAGTAATAGAAGGATTACAATCTGGCAAAATTGATTTAGCTGTGATATCAACTAGTGCTGTTATGGATTTAATACCGGAAATTGGTATGTTTGATATCCCATTTTTAATGCATGATCTACAACATGCTAGGAATGTACTCGATGGATCAATAGGTAAAAACATTCTTTCAAAATTCCCAGAAAAAGGCATTGTTGCTTTGGCATGGGGAGAACAAGGATTTAGGCATCTAACAAACAATGTTAGACCGGTTTTAACACCAGAAGATGCTAGAGGATTAAAGATACGTACACCTCAAAATTCTATACATGTAGCTGGATTTAATTATATAGGAATACTACCAGTACCAATGACTTTAACTGATGCTGTTAAATCTCTCAAAGATGGAAGCATTGATGGACAAGAAAACCCTCTATCTGTAATAATTGCAACGCAAATGTATAACATGCAAAAATATTTATCCCTTACAGGGCATGTATACGCACCTGCATTGATACTAGTATCATCAAAACTTTATAAACAATTATCATCGACTGATAAGAAACTTTTTCAGAAATCTGGACGTGCTGCCTGCTTAAAAATGCGTGATTTTGTAGATGACATAGAGAAGAGAAGCCTTGAAAGACTGAGAAAAGAAGGAATGCAGGTTACAGAAGTCGAGAGAGCAAGTTTTGCAATGGCAATGGAACCTGTTTATACTGAATTTTACAAAAAATTTGATAAAAGAATAATAGACGCAATACCATTTCAAAGAAAATTTCAGTAATCAACTTCGAATAGTTTACTAACACCATAAAAAAACAGAAAAAATATCTATAGGTGTTAGTAAAATTCTCTATTAATATTAGATTGACTTTATAATCCTAAAAGAATCTTCTAGTCTACTAGCAGTTAATATTTCTATACCATCTATTATCTTGCTAGGCTTATTTGATGTCGGGATTAAAGCAATATTAAATCCTAGTTTAACCGCCTCTTTTAAACGATCATTACTATTCGATGATGCTCTAATTTCACCTGCTAGACCAACTTCCCCAAATGAAATCATCTTTAAAGGCAACGGCTTATTAACCAATGATGAATATATGGCTAATAATACTGGCAAATCAGCAGCTGGTTCTATAATTCTCACCCCACCTACAATATTTATGAATACATCTTTGTCAATAGTTGACAATTTTGCATGTCTATTCATGACGGCCAGCAACATTGATAAACGATTAGAATCAAAACCAACTGTAAGCAGTCTTCTATTAGATGCTGAGGTATTTACTAGTGCCTGTATCTCTATTAATAATGGCCTAGATCCTTCTTGTGTAACCATAATGCAGGAGCCAGTAACCTTATCTCTATGTTTAGATAGAAACAAAGCGGATGGATTTATGACACCTAGAAGACCTTTATCAGTCATCATAAAAGCACCAATTTCATTAACAGGCCCGAATCTATTCTTAAAAGATCTTATTATACGAAAGGATGAATGATTATCCCCCTCAAAATATAACACTGTATCTACTATGTGCTCTAGTATTCTTGGCCCTGCTAATGATCCATCCTTGGTCACATGACCTATTATTAATACTGTAATACCAAATTTCTTGGCCATTCTGGTGATCTGTATAGCACATTCCCTAACTTGAGAAACAGATCCAGGAGCTGAACTAGATGAATGACTGAATACCGTCTGTATTGAATCAATTACGATAATTTTAGATCTTGCCACTATAGCAGAAGAAATAATCTTATCCAAATCAATTTCAGACAGAACGTTTATTTTTTTTGTTGATAAGCCCAGTCTAAAAGCATGCAACGCTAGCTGCTCTATAGACTCTTCACCAGTAACATATAAAACATTATTATCTTGTGATAATAATGATAAAGACTGTAATATTAGAGTTGACTTACCTATACCAGGGTCTCCTCCTATTAGGACTATAGAACCTAATACCAGGCCACCACCCAATACTCTATCAAACTCATTAATTCCGATAGGAATACGATTAGATCTACTTACTTCTATTTCTGATAGAATTTTTATTTCATCTATGTTAGTACTTGCTTTCTTATATAAACTATCATTAGCATAAGAAGTGGAAAATGAGTTCCAAGAGTCACAACCAGGACATTTACCAAGCCATTTATGTGCGATATATTCACATTTTAAACATCTATAATTAGATTTAGACATATTATTAATAAGTTAACTAGTAACTTGTAATTTTAGATAAATAAAGATATAGAGGGAGCCACTTAATTCATAAGGAAATACTTTGCTAATGAACTGGGATAGATTTAAAATAAAAAATAAATTTATAATTGATCCTATAACTATTAAATAAACAAAATGACACCCTATGAATATTGCAAAAAAGAATTTGCTCCTGCCGGATCAAATATGTATTATTCTACTATTTTATTGCCAAAAAAACAGGAAAGAACTCTGATTTCAATATATGCTATACATAAAACAATTGAGAACATATTGTCAGATTGCCATACAACGACAGTAGCTTATTCAAAGATTGCATGGTGGAAAAATCAAATTCATAGCATGCTAAAAGAATCATCTGATCATCCAATAATTAAAGAATTATCTATGCATATCAAGGAATATCCATTTATTTGCGATGAATTAAGTGATTTTATACATAAAATAGAAAGTATTCTAGAAAAAAAAATTTTTTATAAATGGGAGGATTTATATAATAACTACTGGACAACTAATAGGATAATATGCAAATTTTTTAACAAAGTATTCTTGAATGATGATGATAATACTACTATTTATAATGAGAAGATAGGAGTAGCTATGCAACTTACAAATTCAATACAAAACATATATATAAATGCAAAAAATGGGATTATATTCTTGCCATATGAAGAGTTAAATCAATTTGGATTGAGGACAAAAGACGTAAATGATAGCAAAAATTCAGAAAACCTAAAACAATTAATAGAGCTTCAAATAAATAGAGCAAAGAATCTATATCGAGAAGCTATCTCTAATATTAATTCATCCAATTATAAGAAATATAGAGAAAGTTTCACAATGGCTGCCATAAATTACGCTATACTAGAAAAAATAGAATCAAGCAAAATAAACATTTCCAAGGAAAAAATATCCATAACCCCAATAAAAAAATTATGGATATCATGGAGAACACTAAAAAGCAATGGCAATAACTTTATAAAAAAATTATTGCCATATAATATGTAAATATTCCCATACTAACTATTAATTTTAAATCTAAATTTACTATCGGAATAATCTATATTAATAATATCATTATCAGAAACTTTGCCCTCTAAAATTAATCTAGACAAAGGATTTTCAATATAATTTTGAATTGTTCGTCTAAGAGGTCTAGCTCCAAATACAACATCAAAACCGTTCTTTGCCAACATTAAAATAGCATCTTCTGCTATATCTATGTATATGTTCTTTTGCTTCAAACGATCTTTCAATTGATCTATTTGTATCCTTACGATAGAATTCATTTGCTCTAGCTTTAAACTATGAAAGAAAACAATCTCATCTATACGATTAAGAAATTCAGGCCTTAATGTTGCTTTTAACTCTTCCATTATAACATCACGAATCTCATTATATGTACTATCCATCATGTTCTGAATATGATTAGAACCTAGATTCGATGTCATTATAATAATTGTATTTCTAAAATCAACAGTCCTGCCGTGACTATCCGTTAAACGACCATCATCTAAAACTTGTAATAAAACATTAAAAACGTCTAAATGAGCTTTTTCAACTTCATCCAACAATACAACACTATAAGGTTTTCTCCTAACAGCCTCTGTTAAATAACCACCTTCTTCATAACCAACATAACCAGGAGGAGCTCCTATAAGTCTCGCAACTGAATGTTTTTCCATAAATTCACTCATATCGATTCTTATCATGTGATCTCTAGAATCAAACATAAAATCAGCAAGAGCCTTCGCTAACTCTGTTTTCCCTACCCCTGTAGGACCTAAAAAGAGAAATGATCCAGAAGGTCTGGATTGGTCTGATAATCCAGCTCTAGCACGAAGAATAGAATCAGAAACAGCATTAACTGCCTCAGATTGCCCTATGATTCTAGAGCTTAAAAAATTGCTCATGTGTAGTAATTTTTCTCTTTCTCCTTGCATCATTTTTGATACTGGAATACCTGTAGCTCTAGAAACCACTTCTGCTATTTCTTCAGCGCCAACCTGAGTACGAAGTAATTTAAATTTCTTATCCTCTGATTGATTAATGGAATAGCTTTCTGCTGATTTTAATCTTTCTTCTAACTCTGGCAATTTTGAATACTGAAGCTCTGCTAATCGGTCGTACTGGCCATTTCTCTGTAATTCTGCCATCTTAGCTCTTAGACTATCTATCTCTTCTTTTATGTTTTTGGTGCCCTCTACAATATTTTTCTCTGATTTCCATATTTTTTCATAATCATCATATTCTTTCTGTATCTTGTTTAATTCATCTTCTATGGAATACAGTCTTTTCTTAGACACCTCATCAGATTCTTTTTTTACTGCCTCTCGCTCTATCTTTAATTGAATAATTCTACGCTCTAACTTATCCATAGCTTCTGGCTTAGAATCAATTTCCATTCTAATGCGAGCTCCCGCTTCATCTATTAAGTCAATAGCCTTATCTGGCAAAAATCTATCAGTAATATAACGATTAGATAACTCTGCTGCTGCAACTATAGCGGGATCAGTAATTTCCACACCATGATGAATTTCATAACGCTCCTGCAAACCACGAAGAATAGCTATAGTAGATTCGACATTTGGCTCATCTACAATAACCTTCTGAAATCTTCTTTCTAAAGCAGCATCCTTCTCTATATATCTGCGATATTCATCAAGAGTAGTAGCTCCTATACAGTGCAGCTCTCCTCTTGCTAGTGCTGGCTTTAGCATGTTTCCAGCATCAATAGATCCCTCTGCCTTACCTGCTCCCATAATTGTATGTAATTCATCTATGAACAGTATACTATTACTTTCTGCTGAAATATCCTTTAATACTGCCTTTAAACGCTCCTCAAACTCTCCTCTAAATTTTGCTCCTGCTATTAAAGATGCTAAATCTAGTGATAGTACTCTCTTATCACGCAAATTATCAGGCACTTCTCCATTTATTATCCTCTGAGCTAAACCTTCCACTATCGCTGTCTTACCAACACCTGGCTCACCAATTAATACCGGATTATTTTTTGTTCGACGCTGTAATATTTGAATAGTACGCCTTATTTCATCATCACGACCTATAACTGGATCAAGTTTGCCCTGACGTGCTAAAGAAGTAACATCAGTAGTATACTTAGACAATGCATTGCGATTGGATTCATCATTCACATCAGATATTTTATCAGAACCACGAATATTATTAATAGATTCTTTTAATAAGTTAACTTTTAGACCAGATTCCTTTAGCAAGCTAGATACATCGCTTTTATCATCAGTTAATACTATTAACAATATTTCACTAGATATATAGTCGTCACCTTTCTTACTAGCTTCCTTTTCTGCTCTAATAAATAATCCTTGAAGTTCTTTACCTATTTGAACATCATCTATATTATGAACCTGAGGCAATTTCTTTAAAGAAGAATCTAACAAACTATTTAATTTGTTAAGAGCCACCCCAGAGCTAACCAGTATATTAGAAATAAATGCATCATCATCATCCAACATTGCTTTTAAGACATGTATGGATGTAATATATTGATTGTCATTAACTACAGCCAAACTCTGCGCATCTAATAAATTCTTCTGAAGCTTTACAGTCAATTTATCAGTTCTCATATTAATCACCAAAAGTAACCAAATAAAGAATTATATACATGCATGCATAAAAAAACTATCTTTATTGCTTGCTTACCTCACTAAAAGGCCAAGAGACACGCAGATAATCATCTGTATTTTTAAAGTAATTAAACAATAAAGAAACTGCCAATGCATACTTCCTAGACCTATTATAACTCAGTATAGCTTTAAAATTATCACTAACTAAAAATATAGGACCATTAGCTCCTGCTGGAGCGAATATAACAGCTTCTACATTTGGATCTTTACACCATACATCTTTATTATCACTCCTTGTTACACCAGATCTAGACCATTCTAGAAAAGAGCGTCTATCATTTTCTCCTAAGAATTCTATTCCTATAGGGATTTTTGTTAGAAGATCTTCAGAAAGAGATACTTCAACTACAGCAGGAATGCTATATTCCCAATTAAAATTTTTCTTCTTTAAATGATTAGCTGTTGATGCTAAAGCATCAATTATAGATCCATACAAATCTATTATGCCGTCACCATCAGCATCAACAGCAAAGTCATAAAAAGATGTCGGAATAAATTGTGTCATGCCAAAAGCACCACTCCATGATCCAATAAACTTTTCTTTTTCCACTAAACCGTCTCGTAACATCATAATAGAAGCATAAAAATTTTTCTTCCATAATGGATTGGATTCCGTACACGCTCTAGTAAACCATGCATCTAAAACATTAGTATTACCAAAGTTCTTTCCATAATTGGTTTCTATACCAAAAACAGCTACTAACAATTCATAGTCAACATTATAAATATTAGATAATTCTTCGAGTTGCTCTTTAAATTTTTTTAAAATTAAAATTCCTTCTTCCTTGCGTTGTGGAGTAATTACATTAGAAATGTAATTACTCCACCTATAATTAACTTCTGGCTGCGCCTTTCTCAATTTTATTGTAGTCTCTAGTATTTTCACATCTTTTGTAAAAAAATCAAAATCTATGTAAGATATATTGTTGCCAGGGGCATCTTTCCTTAATTGCTCTAAACAATCATTCCTATATTCCCTATTGAAAAATACAGGACATTGACTACTGAAAGCTAAAAAACAACATGCAGTAGGAACTACTAATAAAAATAACTGTACTA
Source organism: Candidatus Kinetoplastibacterium blastocrithidii (ex Strigomonas culicis) (assembly GCF_000319245.1). NCBI lineage: Bacteria > Pseudomonadati > Pseudomonadota > Betaproteobacteria > Candidatus Kinetoplastidibacterium > Candidatus Kinetoplastidibacterium blastocrithidiae. Next base: position 803,372 of record NC_019814.1, read on the forward strand.
AATATCTAATGATCATATTGTGGAACCTAACTATGCAACCAAAATCTTATTACAACATTACTAATATAATTCATTTTTAATTATTTAATATAAATCTATATATTAATAGGGTTAGCACCTTAATAAATAAATATCTGCAAAATTTCTTATAAATAAGAAATACTAGAACCCATAGACATAGATCAATGTATAATGCTATTAATATTACAGGCAAAAAGAAAAACATTACCGGTTAATCATAACATGGAACAATTATAACTATAATTTTTTGGGTAAATAATATTTAAGAAACCTTATAGAAATCAAAAAAACGTCACTGCAACTATAAAATTGCAATTTAAATAATAAATGTGTTAATTTGTTTAAACATTAAACTATCTAATTTAGTCTTAATAAAAATATGGGCAACGTAAATCCGTTAGGCAATAATGTAAAATATTCGTTCAAATATGATCCGAACTATCTATATGCAATACCAAGGCAGATTGTTACTAGAATACCTATGTATGGTTTGGATATATGGAATATCTATGAGCTTTCTTGGTTAAATAACAAAGGAAAACCAAAAATTGCCATAGCAAGAATCGAAATACCAGCTGATAGTATCAATATAATTGAATCTAAGTCAATAAAGCTATATTTAAACTCTCTTAATAACAGTAGATTCGAGAGCGTTGCTGAAGTAAAAAGCATTTTAAATAAAGATATATCTAATGCATTACAATGCCCTATTTTTATAAAAATCATTACTCCTAAAAACTTTCACAGACTCTACATAGAAAACATAAGTAAGGATGCAATATGTATAGATGACATAGATGTAAAAATTGATACATACGAACCTTCTCCAGAATTATTAAAGCTTTCTTACAACACTGAAGAAAAAATAGTATCTGAAACTATTATCTCTAGAATGTTTAGATCAAGATGTCCTGTTACAGGACAACCGGATTGGGCCAATATTAAAATCAAATATACAGGAATGAAAATAAGTCATTCTTCTATACTGAAATACATAATATCTTATAGAAATCATCTTGGATTCCATGAGCATTGCATAGATAAGATATTTATAGATATATCAAAATCTTGCAAGCCAAATTACTTAAGCATATATGGAAATTTTACCAGAAGAGGAGGCATAGACATCAACCCTTGGAGGACAAGCATAATTAAAGAAGCCCTGCCACCAGGGAATTGTAGAGCTGAACGACAATAGGAACTAGTTATCTACTATTGTTTTGACCTCTTGTCTAGCCATCCTGCTATATACACAGAAACCAATAACATTAATCCTGCAACAATCCAAGGTAACCTATATAATCCAGTGTCCATCATAAACCCAAACAATATGGGTCCACAAGCAGAGCCGATGTCCATTCCAGAATAAACCACACCATAGACTAAACTCGTAGAATGTTTTGATGCTATTTTTCTAACAAGCATGTCACGCGAAGGAATGGCTATACCAAAACAAAAACCAGCTATAATAAAAGCAAGAGTTATATATGTTACAGGGACTAGTCCAATAGATATAACAAATAGTGTAACCCCAGAAATAATAAGAGATATTAAAATATTACCCTCTTTAAATCTCATAGCAGAAATTAATAATCCTCCTATAAAGATTCCCATAGCAGACGATACCATGTACGTTGACAACATGGAACCCGCAAATATTTCACTAGATCCGTATAATTTAACTAAAATAGGTATAGTGTATTGCTGTATTGAAGATGTGGCAAATGAAGTTGATATAAAAAATATAAAAGCACCCCACATTGCAAAATGAGAGAACATATTTATTATCGAACCCATGTAATCTTTATTCTTTAGTTCCCCATCATTGCTGTTATTTTTATAGGAGAATGCATCTATGTGCAAATAATCTTTAGATCTAATAACAAATAACAAAGACATTAAAAATAATATGGCCACGCTAAGTGCAGCGATACGCCAATTAGTCACGAATATAACGGTAGTTATAAAAATAGGAGCACACGCCCATCCAATACTACCTGATAAACCATGCAAACTAAAAGCATATCCTAATCTATCAGTGCTTACCAATTTATTAATAACCAAATAACCGGCTGGATGAAATACAGAATTGCCAATCCCACCCAATATAGCAGAACACAATAATGAAAAATATCCAAAAGAATATGATATCGTTACGCTAGAAATAAAAAAAGCTATTATCCCAAATAATAGAACTTTAAATGGTCCATATTTATCTACTGCTATCCCAGATATAACCTGACCAACACCAGAAATCACATAAAAAATCGATGCTAAAAGACCAAGCTTAGCGAAATCTAAAGAAAATTCCAATCCAAGAGCTATATATAACGAAGGTAGAACCAACTGAAAAAAATGAGACAAAGCGTGTATGAACGATATTAGAAAAATAATTTTCCAATCGCGAGAACGGACACTGTTATTGCATAACGTTCCATTTGGAGGAGAAAAATTCATATATATAAAACCGAATTAGTAAAAAATATAGCATGACCCGTTTACATTCTATAACAAAAATAGGGGTTATGTTAGAACATTAATAAAAATTAATTAGCAATGTCTCTGTTAGGAGAAAATTCTCTATGTAACATGGGCAATGAGCATTTTATATAAAACAGCATTGATAATACAGCAAATATAGACGACACTGCAATTAACAAAGAACCAATTTTTAAAAAAGAAATATATAAAAATGAATCGCCATAAAATAAACAAGGTATCGCCGCCATTTGGAACATTGTTTTTAACTTTCCTAGTGCGTGAACAGAAACAATATACTCCGATCCAATCCTTGCCATCCATTCGCGCAAAGAAGATATAAATATTTCTCTACCTATTATTATTAGAGCCACCAACATACTAACCCTACCTAGATCTAACAAAACTATCAAAGAGGTACAAACTATAATTTTATCAGCAACAGGATCCAAAAAAGCACCGAATGATGTACTCTGATTTAAGTAACGAGCTAACCAGCCATCAAGCCAATCTGTAAAAGCAGCTAGAATAAAAAGCAGGGCTGCAAGATTATTAATAAAGGCACTACAAATATATTTATTAGGGATATAAAACAATAATAGAATCAAAGGCGATATTGCAATACGAATAAAAGTCAAGACAATTGGAATATTTATAATCATAAAGCATAACCATAAGTAAACTTAAAAAATTTGATAAGCTCAATGTAGTGACTCATATATAGCCTTAGCTAAATGATTAGGAATGCCTTCTACAGAGCTAATTTCTTCCATTGTAGCTGAAGAAATACCAGACATGCTACCAAAATATTTCAATAGAGCTGCACAACGTTTCTCACCAATTCCTTTTATATCAATAATTTTGGAATAAAATCTAGATTTATGTATGACATTTCTCATACTACTAATAGCAAACCTATGAGCTTCATCTCTTATATGCGCCAACAACATTAATGCCTCAGACTCAATACCAAGAATAAGGTCATTCCTATCATCTGCAAAAACAAGCGTCTCTAAACCAGCTTTACGATTATCACCCTTAGATATGCCAATTAATAACCTAACATCTAAATTTAAATTCTCAAATACCTTTTTTGAAACTTCTATTTGCCCCCTTCCTCCGTCAATCAAAACTATGTGGGGCATTTTTATATTCTTTTGTGAGAATCTCTTATATAAGACTTGTTCTATAGCAGCACAATCATCACCAGGTATTATTTTATCTATGATAAAATGACGATATAAAGAGGGGCTCATTCCACAATTTTCAAATACAACACAAGATGCCCTAGTCGCCTCACCTTTAAAATGACTTATATCAAAACACTCAACCCTAAAAGAAGATAAATTTTTCAGTTTTATTTTCAAGATATCCGTCAGTTTATTTATTCGATTAATATATAAATTAATATTATCAAATTTTTTTTGTAATGCTAATTTAGCATTGTAAGTTGCTTGCTTTAACCATGAATATCTTATGCCTCTAACAGGGGAAACAAATACTTTTATCTTTTTCGCCTCTCCATAAGATTTTTTAATACTATTAATAGTATTACGATCTGTGAAATTATGAGAGCACACCAAGACATCAGGCAATTGATTCTTTAAATAAAACTGAGAAGAGAAAGCATCTAATACACTCTCAGCGTTTGCTAAATATTCGTTCTCAGAAAAAAAAGACCTGTCCCCCAGGTGCCTACCATATCTAACCATAGCTATATTAACGCAATATTTATTTCCCTCTGAAACTACGGATATAATATCTGTGTCTTCAATGCAAGAACTTTCCATGGTTTGCTTATTTAATATTTTTGATAAAGCTGCAACCTGATCACGGAATACAGAGGCTAGTTCAAAATTCAATTCTTGTGAAGCCTTATTCATTTTCTCTTTTATTTCTTTTATCACATGATTAGATTTACCGTTTAGAAATAAAATTGCATCACTAACATCCTGAAGGTAATCATTTTTATTTATTAATCCAACACAAGGAGCAGAACATCTGCTTATCTGGCCCAATAAACAAGGTCTAGACCTATTCGCAAACATAGCATCATCGCAAATCCTTAGTCGAAAAATCTTTTGCAAGATTTTAATAGTTTCACGCACAGCTCCTGAGTCAGGGAAAGGACCAAAATACTGCCCATCAATTTTCTCTTTGTAAACACGGCAAAAAATCAATCTAGGCCACTCTTGAGAAGATATCTTCAGATAAGGATAAGACTTGTCATCACGGAACAATATGTTATACCTAGGATGTATGGATTTTATTAGATTGTTTTCTAAAATAAGCGCATCAACCTCAGAATTTGTAACCGTGAACTCAATGTTAGATATTTTAGAAACCATAACACTAACTCTAGGAGCATTAGAGCTATTTATGAAGTAAGAAGATATTCTTTTCTTCAAATCTTTTGCCTTGCCAACATATATAATATTACCAAAACTATCTATATATTTATATATGCCAGGTAAACTAGGAAGATTAGCTAAAAAAACTTTCAAATTAGAATTATTAAGCATAACTTATAAAATATTTTTAGCGTTTTCTCTCTGTAACGACAATAGCTATAACCATATGAATATCATCGCTAATTGAAACATGGGAGTTCCCATAAATAGATCTATACCACACATTAAGATCATAAGATAGAATAATTCTTGGTTTGCCTTCATTAGAGTTAATGATCTGAATACTCTTCCAAGTAATAGGATATCGAATGCCTGTATCAATGGCTTTAGAAAAAGCTTCTTTGGACGCTATTCTTGAAGCTAAAAATCTAATACCTCGCTCATAATTTGCGTTTAACCTTTTATGAAAAAAATATAATTCATTCTCGCCAAGCATCTTTGCTAGAAAATGATCATCGTATCTTTGATATAGAGTTCTTACTCTATCAACAGACAATAAATCTATACCTACACCTGCGATTCCAGATATATCTTTACTATTTTTAAAAACATCAAGACTGTTAAACACTTCTAATAAAAGATCCTATTTGTTTCTGGCTTCAAGTATAATTCTCTTCATTTCAACAACCGCATTATGAATACCGTCAAAAATAGATCTGCTAATTATAGAATGACCGATATTCAATTCTTCTATACCATCAATGGATGCTATACTTGTGACATTGTCATAACTTAAACCATGACCTGCATTAACTTTCAATCCTTGTGATTTTGCAAAGCCAACAGCTTCTTTAACTCTAAACAACTCATTATTAATTTGTGATGGCGCAGCATCAGAATACTTGCCGGTATGTATTTCAATAATACCAATTCCAATTTTTGCGGCAGCCTCTATCTGAACTATATCTGGATCAATAAATATTGAAACATTTATTTCATTACTACTTAACAAATCCACAACATTCCTAATAGAAGACATGTGTTTAATAACATCTAATCCACCTTCTGTAGTCAATTCAGAACGATTTTCAGGTACAAGACATACATCATCTGGTTTTGCCTTACATGCTATATTAATAATATCTACAGATAAAGAACATTCAAGGTTCATTCTGGTTTTTAAGATCTTACGCATGGCAAAAACATCATTATCTTGGATATGTCTTCTATCTTCTCTGAGATGCAATGTAATCAAATCAGCACCAGCCTCCTCAGCCTTAATTGCTGCTAGCAAAGGATCTGGGTAATCTGTATATCTTTGTTGTCTTATAGTAGCAACATGATCAATGTTAACGCCTAATTTAATCATTACCTATCATCCTTTGTAAAAATATTTCTGCCATTCTTTAAATAAATATAGAGAAATGCAAAACATTTAATTCAAAAACAGAAAACTTGTATATTATAATCGATTAAAGACGTTATAAATAACAAATCCATACCTTAGTATATGAGCGCGTGTGACAATATTTAATATAATAGATTAACCTACAATATAAATATGTGATTATGTTACAATTATTGATAGGATTTGTTTATCTTGCTTTTGCATCTGTACAATTTTTATATAAATAAGTATAATTTTCAATTCTGCTGTTTTTGTGCGGTAGCAAATCTACCATTATATAAAAAACTTAAACATCTGTAAAACTAGCTAGTTACAGAATTTTTATTATAAATAATCAAGATTAACTAAATAAGTAAGGTGTTTTTATGGCCCGCGTATGTCAAATTACAGGTAAAGCTCCTATGGTAGGCAACAATGTCTCTCATGCAAATAATAAAACTAAAAGACGTTTCCTGCCTAACCTACAATCAAGAAGATTCTGGATAGAAGAGGAAAATAAATGGATACGGTTAAAAGTATCGACCAAGGCAATTAGAACAATAGATAAAAACGGAATCAAATCAGTATTAAGCAACTCTTAGTAAGAATTATAAGATTAATTAAAACAGGAGAACAAAATGGCGAAAGGATCTAGAGAAAAAATTAAATTAGAATCGACAGCTGGTACTGGTCATTTTTATACAACTACCAAAAATAAGAAAAACAACCCAGAAAAGATTTTATTAAAAAAGTTTGATCCAGTTGTAAGAAAACATGTTGGATATAAAGAAATAAAACTTAAATAAATTTGAATACATGAAAAAGTATTATTGTTTCCCAATTATCTTTTGATTTAAGATAAAACTACTCATGATGTTTAGAAAGATTTTTATAGTCCTTATTATGGATATTATTGGATCTTAGTTTAAAATTATTATCTATAATTCCATAGCTATAAGTACTATGGGGCTCCATTTCAAAGCAAATCAGTATTGCATATTCATTACATAACATATTATATCTAATTAACAATGAAAGAATACTACGATCATAAATTAATAGAAAAAACAGCTCAAACATATTGGGAATCTGCCCAGATATATAAAGTAGAAGAATATGCAAAAAATTATGATGGAAGCTTTAAACCTAAGTTTTTTGCTTGCTCCATGCTTCCTTACCCAAGTGGTAAACTTCACATGGGACATGTCCGCAATTACACTATCAATGATATGATGACACGGTATTTACGCATGCAAGGTTTTAATGTGTTAATGCCAATGGGATGGGACGCTTTCGGCATGCCTGCCGAAAATGCAGCTATAAAATCAGGAATATCACCATATGAATGGACACGCAACAATATTTCTTATATGAAAAAACAAATGCTAGCAATGGGCCTAGCCATTGACTGGTCTAGAGAAATATGTGCTTGCGATCCAAATTATTACAAGTGGAACCAATGGTTATTTTTGAAAATGCTAGAACATGGAATTGTGTATAGAGATACCCAAATAGTCAATTGGGATCCTGTCGACAAAACAGTATTAGCAAATGAACAAGTAATTAATGGATGCGGGTGGAGATCTGGAGCAATAGTAGAGAAAAGAGAAATTCCAGGTTACTATCTACGGATAACAAATTATTCAGAAGAACTAATAGATGATCTAAACAACAAATTACAAGAATGGCCTGATCAAGTTAGGATCATGCAAGAAAAATGGATGGGGAAATCAGAGGGATTAGATTTTGCCTTTGATCATAATATATTAGATGAACATGGTAATCTTTTCCAAAACGGTAAATTGCATGTATTTACAACGAGACCAGATACATTAATGGGAGTAACTTTCTGTGCTATATCTTATGAGCATCCAATAGCTAAATTTATAGCAAGAAGCAATATTGAAGCAAAGAAATTTATAGATCAATGCAAAGCTGGAGGCACAAAAGAATCAGAACTAGCCATAAAGGAAAGATTAGGCATAGATACAGGATTGGTTGCAACTCATCCAATAACAAAAGAAAATATAGCTATTTGGATTTGTAACTATGTTTTAATGAGTTATGCTAATGGATCTATAATGGGAGTTCCTGCCCATGATGAAAGGGATTTTTATTTTGCAGCCAAGCATAGAATTAACATTAAACAAGTAATTGCAAAGAATGGCAAGCTGTTTGATAAAACACAATGGAATGATTGGTATAAAGATACAGATGATGCATACTTGGTTAATTCAGGCAAATATAACGGATTAGATTGTATATCAGCAACCAATGAGATATCTTCTTATATTACAGAAAATAAAATTGGTAAAAATAGAACAATGTGGCGATTGCGTGATTGGAGTGTGTCTCGTCAACGATATTGGGGAACACCTATACCAATGATAAATTGCGACACTTGTGGAACTGTACCCGTTCCAGAAAAAGATCTTCCTGTACTACTACCGGAAAATCTAATTCCTGATGGTAATGGAAATCCCTTAAAAAAAGATGAAGTTTTTATAAAATGCAAGTGTCCCAAATGTGGCAACAATGCTCAACGTGAAACAGACACAATGGATACATTTGTCGATTCTTCTTGGTACTTCATGAGATACACTTCTCCTGATAATAAAAATTATGCTATAGATCAAAGATTTAATTATTGGATGCCGATAGATCAATATATAGGAGGAATAGAACATGCGGTTCTACACCTTCTTTATGCAAGATTCTGGTGCAAGGCAATGCGGGACATGGGGTTATTAAATATTGATGAGCCAATAAAAAAACTACTTTGCCAAGGCATGGTTCTCAATCATACTTATTCCAGAAGAAATAACCTAGGTGGCTTAGAATATTTCAACTCCAATGAAATAGAAACATGCCAAAATGAAAATACAAAAGAAATAAAAGAATATAAATTAATAAAAGATGGCTCTCCTGTAGAGTACAATGGCATTAGCACAATGTCAAAATCTAAAAATAATGGTGTTGACCCACAAATTATAATAGACAAATTTGGTGCTGATACAGCACGTTTATTTATAATATTCGCTAGCCCACCAGAACAGACTTTAGAATGGTCCGAGTATGGAATTGAAGGCGCTAGCCGCTATTTAAAAAAACTGTGGAAACTATGTTACACGAATAGAGATATGCTATTAGTCCAGAACAAAAAAAATGATAAGGAAGATGCATTTTCCCATGCTAATGAAAATTATAAACTACTTAGGTTTAAATTATATTCAAATCTTATAAAAGCAAATCATGATTATAAACGAATGCAATATAACACAGTAGTTTCAACATCAATGAAAATCTTGAATGACATTGAAAACTTCATATTAAAAGAAAGACTCAATAATAATAATTGCTACAACATAGCTCTCAAAGAATCTATAGGAATCTTATTAAGAATATTATATCCGATAGTTCCACACATAACATGGAATTTATGGCGTCATCTCGGATATCATTCACTAATGGGAGATATAATAGAGGCAAAATGGCCAAAGATTGATCCAAATGCAATAATAAAAGAAACAACAAGAATTGTTATACAAATTAATGGAAAATTACGAGGATCATTTCTTGCTCCCTCTAATACAAGTGAAAAAGATATAAAAGAAATAGCAATTAAACATGAAAGCATATCTAAATTTATTAATGGTAATATAAAAAGAATAGTAGTAGTTCCTGGTAAATTGGTGAATATAGTAATATAGATAAAACTTGATTTTTATAATTATTGTTTCTAAATAAGCATATTCTATTATAAGATAATAAATATAAAATATGGACTAATATAAATATATTCTTTTATTTATAAATAATGATAAAAACTATAGACTATAAAAATATAAATAATTATATTAAAAATATAAATGGTAGTTTTTCACCTGTTTATATAATAATTGGAACAGAACAATTACTTATAAATGAAACTGTAGATAAGATATGTTCTCATGCAGACAAGTACAATTTTCATACTTGCGCTCGTTTAGTAATGGATTCAAAAAGCGATTGGCTATCATTGCTTAGTTTAGTATCAACCTTAAATTTATTCGATAAAAACAGAATTTTTAATATAAATATTGGTTGCGGCAATATAGGAAAATCAGGATCTGATACTATGAGCAAGATAGCGCTATATATAAATAAAACAGAGAATGTAAAGGATATATTAATTATACAAATGCAAAAAAACAATAAAATTATAAATAGTAGCTGGATGAAAATTTTAATAAATATAGCTACAACCATAAATATACCTATCATAAAACAAGATAATTTTCCTGTATGGATTAAAAATAGACTACAAGAACAAGGTCAATATGCCGATACAAAAACAATAGAATGGATGGCTAAAAACTTAGAAAATAATTTATTAGGAGCTTCTCAAGAAATAAACAAACTAAGCATTTTATTCCCAAAAGGTATGCTTAGAGATATTGAAGTAAAAAGCATTCTATTAGAAAATATGTCTAAATATAATTTGTATGATTTACGCATATCAATATTAAGTGGTAATATTCTAAGATCTACTAAAATATTACATTTTTTTGAAATAAATGATATTTTCCCAATTCCATTAATTCTATGGAGTATATATGAGGATATAAGAATAATAGGTAAATTAATAGAAAATAAATATTCACCACAAATAATAGAGAAATTGAATATTTTTGGGAAACACAAAGAAATAATTGTAAAATTTAGTATAAAAATAAAAGAAATAAAATCATTAGAGAATATCCTTATACAAGTCCATGATTTAGACTTAATAAGTAAGGGAATAGGAATAGAAGTATTAAGACGGAATAATGAGATTTGGAGAGAGATACATAGTCTAGCAACTAACTTTGCCAAATTATATAATTGAGTATTGATATTCCCCTACATAAGATATGTAGGGGAATTCAATTTTCTAGAAGCCTGACGATAACCTACTTTCACAGACGAGATGTCTACTATCATCGGCGCAAAGGCGTTTAACTGTCCTGTTCGAGATGGGAAGGAGTGGGGCCACCTTGCTATGGTCGTCAGGCAAAACCTGCACATAGTGATTTTATCACAAATAATCCAAGAAGAAGCTTTTCAACAAACAGATGATGGTTGCATATTTTATTGCAAAACATTAATCATTATAATCCAATAAAAAGAATTTCAATTTCAACTCTAATAACCTGTAGAGTTATAGGATCAAGCCTCACGGGCAATTAGTATCGGTTAGCTTAATACATTACTGTACTTACACACCCGACCTATCAACGTCCTGGTCTTGAACGACCCTTTAGGGGGATCTAAGTCCCCGGGATACCTAATCTTCAGACGAGTTTCCCGCTTAGATGCCTTCAGCGGTTATCTCTTCCGTACTTAGCTACCCGGCAATGCCATTGGCATGACAACCGGTACACCAGAGGTACGTCCACTCCGGTCCTCTCGTACTAGGAGCAGGCTCTGTCAAGTATCCAACGCCCACGGCAGATAGGGACCAAACTGTCTCACGACGTTTTAAACCCAGCTCACGTACCTCTTTAAATGGCGAACAGCCATACCCTTGGGACCTACTACAGCCCCAGGATGAGATGAGCCGACATCGAGGTGCCAAACACCGCCGTCGATATGAACTCTTGGGCGGTATCAGCCTGTTATCCCCAGAGTACCTTTTATCCGTTGAGCGATGGCCCTTCCATTCAGAACCACCGGATCACTATGTCCTGCTTTCGCATCTGTTCGACGTGTCAGTCTCACAGTTAAGCACGCTTATGCCATTGCACTAACAGCACGATTTCCGACCGTGCCTAGCGTACCTTAGAACTCCTCCGTTACTCTTTAGGAGGAGACCGCCCCAGTCAAACTGCCCACCATGCACTGTTCCAAATCCGGATAACGGATCAAGGTTAGAATCGCAAACAATCCAGGGTGGTATTTCAAGGATGGCTCCACACAACCTAACGGTCATGCTTCAAAGCCTCCCACCTATCCTACACAAGATTATTCACAATTCAATGCAAAGCTACAGTAAAGGTTCATGGGGTCTTTCCGTCTAGCCGCGGGTAGATTGCATCATCACAAACATTTCAACTTCGCTGAGTCTCAGGAGGAGACAGTGTGGCCATCGTTACGCCATTCGTGCAGGTCGGAACTTACCCGACAAGGAATTTCGCTACCTTAGGACCGTTATAGTTACGGCCGCCGTTTACCGGGGCTTCGATCAAGAGCTTGCACCCCATCAATTAACCTTCCGGCACCGGGCAGGCGTCACACCCTATACGTCGACTTTCGTCTTTGCAGAGTGCTATGTTTTTAATAAACAGTCGCAGCCACCGATTATCTGCGACCTCTTCATGCTTTGAACGCAAGTTCATCACAATAATGAGGCATACCTTCTCCCGAAGTTACGGTATCAATTTGCCGAGTTCCTTCTCCTGAGTTCTCTCAAGCGCCTAAGAATATTCATCCCGTCCACCTGTGTCGGTTTGCGGTACGGTCTTGTACAGCTGAAGCTTAGAGGCTTTTCTTGGAACTGCTTCCAATCACTTCGCAAAACATGTTTGCTCGTGCCACACCCTTGAATTACGTAACCGGATTTTCCTAATTACCTTCTATAGTGTAGCAACAGGGATATCCAACACCCTGATGATCTTCTGCAATCCGTCCCCCCATCGCACTGTACAATGGTACTGGAATATTAACCAGTTTCCCATCAGTTACGCATCTCTGCCTCACCTTAGGGGCCGACTCACCCTGCGCCGATGAACGTTGCGCAGGAAACCTTGGACTTACGGCGAGGAGGCTTTTCACCTCCTTTATCGCTACTCATGTCAGCATTCGCACTTCTGATACCTCCAGCATCCTTTACAAGACACCTTCACAGGCTTACAGAACGCTCTCCTACCGCGTATGTTAAACATACGCCCGCAGCTTCGGTTTATCGCTTAGCCCCGTTACATCTTCCGCGCAGGACGACTCGATCAGTGAGCTATTACGCTTTCTTTAAAGGATGGCTGCTTCTAAGCCAACCTCCTGACTGTCTATGCCTTCCCACTTCGTTTCCCACTTAGCGATAATTCGGGACCTTAGCTGGCGGTCTGGGTTGTTTCCCTTTCGAGTCCGGACGTTAGCACCCGGTGCTCTGTCTCCCACGCTGTACTTGTACGTATTCGGAGTTTGCCATAGTTTGGTAAGTCGCCATGACCCCCTAGCTATAACAGTGCTCTACCCCATACAGTAATACGTGAGGCACTACCTAAATAGTTTTCGGAGAGAACCAGCTATTTCCAGATTTGTTTAGCCTTTCACCCCTATCCACAGCTCATCCCCTAATTTTTCAACATTAGTGGGTTCGGTCCTCCAGCACGTGTTACCGTGCCTTCAACCTGGCCATGGATAGATCATCTGGTTTCGGGTCTACACCCAGCGACTATATCGCCCTATTCGGACTCGCTTTCGCTACGCCTCCCTTATTTAGTTAAGCTTGCCACTGAATGTAAGTCGCTGACCCATTATACAAAAGGTACGCAGTCACGGAACAAGTCCGCTCCTACTGTTTGTATGCATACGGTTTCAGGATCTATTTCACTCCCCTCCCGGGGTTCTTTTCGCCTTTCCCTCACGGTACTGGTTCACTATCGGTCGATCACGAGTATTTAGCCTTGGAGGATGGTCCCCCCATATTCAGACAGGATTTCACGTGTCCCGCCCTACTTCTCTTACGCTTAGTTCTACATCAAAGATTTCGTTTACAGGGCTATCACCTACTATGGCAGAGATTTCCATCTCTTTCAACTATCAATAATGCTAAAACGTAAAGGCTGATCCAATTTCGCTCGCCACTACTTTCGGAATCTCGGTTGATTTCTTTTCCTCGAGTTACTGAGATGTTTCAGTTCACCCGGTTCGCTTCTACTGACCTATGTATTCAGTCAGTGATACTCCTTAAAAGGAGTGGGTTTCCCCATTCGGACATCTGCGGATTACAGCTTGTTTTCCAGCTCCCCGCAGCTTTTCGCAGGATACTACGTCCTTCTTCGCCTGTGATCGCCAAGGCATCCACCATATGCACTTAGTAACTTGATCCTATAACACTAAAGGCTATATAAGATAAATTGACTATATTTTACTGTTTATGAATATTCCAATTATACTTGGAACTTTTTTGCAATCACAACCCTATGTCTATTAATAATAAATAGAACATCTTTCGTTGTGCTTCTTCTAGATTTTTAAAGAACAAATAGCTTATTTGATAAAGCTCAATTCTCATGCATAAAACATTATGTATGAGAATTAAACTCTATATGTGGTGGAGGTGAACGGGATCGAACCGATGACCTCCTGCTTGCAAAGCAGGCGCTCTCCCAACTGAGCTACACCCCCAAAGTATCGAAAGGTTTCGCCCAAACATTAATGGTGGGTCTAGTTGGACTTGAACCAACGACCCCCGCCTTATCAAGACGGTGCTCTAACCAGCTGAGCTACAGACCCATACCTATACCGACTGCACTATACAATGCAAAACCAATATAAAATCTGTCATAACCAGCGCTTACTAACAATCACAGCTATTTTAACAACCGATAATTGCGGATACTTAATGCATAGTTTCAATGCTCTTAAAGGAGGTGATCCAGCCGCACCTTCCGATACGGCTACCTTGTTACGACTTCACCCCAGTCATGAATCCTACCGTGGTAATCGCCCTCCTTTCGGTTAGGCTAACTACTTCTGGTAAAACCCACTCCCATGGTGTGACGGGCGGTGTGTACAAGACCCGAGAACGTATTCACCGCAGCATGCTGATCTGCGATTACTAGCGATTCCGACTTCACGTAGTCGAGTTGCAGACTACGATCCGGACTACGATCGGGTTTCTGGGATTAGCTCCCCCTCGCGGGTTGGCGACCCTCTGTCCCGACCATTGTATGACGTGTGAAGCCCTACCCATAAGGGCCATGAGGACTTGACATCATCCCCACCTTCCTCCGGTTTGTCACCGGCAGTTTCATTAGAGTGCCCTTTCGTAGCAACTAATGACAAGGGTTGCGCTCGTTGCGGGACTTAACCCAACATCTCACGACACGAGCTGACGACAGCCATGCAGCACCTGTGTTCTAGTTCTTTTTCAAGCACTCCCAAATCTCTTCGGGATTCTAGACATGTCAAGGGTAGGTAAGGTTTTTCGCGTTGCATCGAATTAATCCACATCATCCACCGCTTGTGCGGGTCCCCGTCAATTCCTTTGAGTTTTAATCTTGCGACCGTACTCCCCAGGCGGTCAACTTCACGCGTTAGCTGCGCCACTAAGACCCGAAGGTCCCAACAGCTAGTTGACATCGTTTAGGGCGTGGACTACCAGGGTATCTAATCCTGTTTGCTCCCCACGCTTTCGTGCATGAGCGTCAGTGTTATCCCAGGAGGCTGCCTTCGCCATCGGTGTTCCTCCGCATATCTACGCATTTCACTGCTACATGCGGAATTCCACCTCCCTCTGACACACTCTAGTTCGGTAGTTAAAAATGCAGTTCCAAGGTTAAGCCCTGGGATTTCACATCCTTCTTTCCGAACCGCCTGCGCACTCTTTACGCCCAGTAATTCCGATTAACGCTTGCACCCTACGTATTACCGCGGCTGCTGGCACGTAGTTAGCCGGTGCTTATTCTGCAGGTACCGTCATTCATGCTGGGTATTATCCAACACTGTTTCTTCCCTGCCAAAAGTGCTTTACAACCCTAAGGCCTTCATCGCACACGCGGAATGGCTGGATCAGGGTTCCCCCCATTGTCCAAAATTCCCCACTGCTGCCTCCCGTAGGAGTCTGGGCCGTGTCTCAGTCCCAGTGTGGCTGGTCGTCCTCTCAGACCAGCTACGGATCGTTGCCTTGGTGAGCTATTACCTCACCAACTAGCTAATCCGGTATCGGCCGATCCAATAGCGCGAGGTCCGAAGATCCCCCGCTTTCCCCCTTAGGGAATATGCGGTATTAGCTACGCTTTCGCGTAGTTATCCCCCACTACTGGGCACGTTCCGATATATTACTCACCCGTCCGCCACTCGCCACCAAACCGAAGTCCGTGCTGCCGTTCGACTTGCATGTGTAAAGCATTCCGCTAGCGTTCAATCTGAGCCAGGATCAAACTCTTCAGTTTAATCTCTGTATTTTTACACGTAATTTAAGTCTGATTTAGACCTAGAATACGTCGCTACCCAAAAAATGAACGGGTTCTTAGAGTATTACTCTAAGACCATGTACATTATTGAGTACTTTTATCTAATTAGCTAAATGTAAAATATTACATACTAAAACTAGCATCAAGTACCCACAATTATCGATTGTTTATTGTTAAAGAGCTCAGCTCTGACAATTTGTTTGTCAGTTGCAGAAGAAGAATTCTCGCGCTTAATGAGAAAAATGTCAATATATTTTTTGATTAGATAAAAT